>NZ_JBHMIM010000037.1:0-75330 GCF_048060115.1 Micromonospora sp. LOL_023 | reverse complement strand
GCGACCTACCCACCATTTTCACGCCTGCGCGGCGTCCTCCCCAAGGGGACCGGGTGACTTGCAGTTATCGACAGGATATGCCCGACTTGTCCATCGATAAGTGCAAGATCGTCGCGATCTTGGGAGGGGCGTCAGCGGGCGGGAATGCGTTCGAGAACACCGCCAGCGAAGACGTCGTACAGCGGCAGGGTCCGCAGGTGCACGTAGCCGATGTGGCAGTCGCAGGTCGACAACGGGCAGGGGCGCGGCCCGAGCGCCGACCGGTAGGAACCGTCGTAGAGGTTGCCCAGCGGCTCGGCGACGAAGTGGCAGCGCCGGACCGTGCCGTCGCCGGCCACCGAGATCACCGACTCACCGGTACGGCAGGACCGACCGGCCGACAGGTGCGGACGGACGCTGTAGCCGAACAGCGGGTCGATCCCGGTCCACGCCTGCTCCTGCGCCGCGTCGTAGCGGTGCCCGTCGGCGGCGTTCACCCAGAGGTAGACCTCGGCGGGCAGCGCGGTCCGCATCGACCGCGCCGACGCCAGGTGCTCCGGCAGGCCGACCATCCCCACCGAAAACCGGACCCCGAGGGTACGCAGCGCCGCGCACTGCCGCAGGAAACGGTCCGGGTCGACCTGGCCGGGATGGTAGGTGGCCCAGAACGCCAGCCGGCCCAGCGCGGCGGCGCTCGCGTCGGCGAGGAAGTCCAGCCGGGCGGCCAGATTGGTCTGGATCGCGACCCGCCGCACCTGCTGCAGCCCGGCCAGACGCAGCAGCGCACGCCGGTACCACGACCGGGTCAATGCCTCACCCCACGGGGTGAACAGCACCGAGATCCGGTCGCCGTGCGGGTTGCGGCCGGCCCAGTCGACGAAGCGCTTCAGCGCCGCCCGATCGGCCCGCAGCGCCGCCGGGTCGTCGCGCCGCTTGGCGAACGGGCAGTACGGGCAGTCGTAGTTGCAACTGGCCAGCGGCCCCCGGTAGAGGATGCTCAGCTCCCGGGGCCCGGTCACCGGGTCGGCAGGTCTGACTACCGGGTCGGCAGGTCTGATCACCGGGTCGGCAGGTCTGACTACCGGGTCGGCAGGTCTGATCACCGGGTCGGCAGGTCTGATCACCGGGTCGGGCAGGCTGGTCATCGGGTCGGCAGACTGGCCATCGCGGCGCGGACCGGGCCGGAGACCAGCCACGGGCCGATCGCGTCGGAGTAGGCCAGCCCGGAGTCGGTCAGCGCCAACCGGTCGGCGGCCACGGTCAGCCAGCCCCGGTCGACGAGCACCGCCAGCTGCGGAAAGTCATCGGTCGGGTGGCTGGCGAACCGGTCGGCGTAGCCGAGCGGATCGCAGCCGTCCGCGCGCAGCAGCGAGGTGATCAACCACCGCCGGCGTTGCTCGTCGACGTCGAGCCGGTACCCGGCCTCGGCGTGGTCGAAGTCGGACTCCGGCCGGCTGAGATAGTCGTCGATGATCGCCCGTACCTGGCTGACCGAGACCGCGTAGTCGAACGAGTAGTGCAGGTCGGTGGTGTAGGAGCGGGCACCGCAGCCGAGCCCGACCATGCCGTCGTCCTGGCAGGAGTACCCGCCCGTGACGTCGTCCGGCAGCTGCGCCCGGCGGAAGTGCCGCATGGACAGTTGCCGGTAGCCGGCGGCCCGTAGCCGGTCGACGCCCTGCCGGTACAGCGCCAGCCGCTGGTCGTCCCACTGTGGATCGAGCAGGTCTGCCGGGGCGCGTCGGGACAGCCCGGTGAGCGGGCGGACGTACAGCGGATAGAGGAACAACTCCTCGGGTGCCCAGCGCAGCGCCGCCGCCAACGACTGTTCCCAGGTGGTCGGAGTCTGACCGGGGATGCCGTAGATGAGATCGATGTTGAGCTCACCGATCGGCTGGTCGCGGATGGCAACCAGGGCCTGCTCGACCTCGCTGCGCCGCTGCGGGCGGCCGGCGGCGCGCACCTCGGCGTCCAGGAAGCTCTGCACGCCGATGCTGATCCGGCTGGTGCCCCGTTCGCTGAGCACCGCCAGACGATCCGGGGTCGCGGTGGCCGGCGAGGTCTCCACCGCCGTGGGGGTTCCGGTCGGCCGGAACCGGTCGATCAGGTCGAACATCTCGGCCAGCTCGGCCGCGTCCAGGTAGGTCGGGGTGCCGCCGCCGACCGCGACCCGGGCGACCCGGGTGTCGTCGCCGAGCGCGGCGGACACCCGGTCCGCCTGGCGACCCAACTGATCCAGGTACGCGCGCACCTGCCCGGCCGGCGGGTTCGACCGGGTGAACAGGTTGCAGAAACCGCATCGCATCTCGCAGAACGGCAGGTGCAGGTAGAGGAAGAGCGCGTCGCGTCGCTGCCCGGACCAGACGTCACGCAACGCCGGGCGTGGGCGCAGCGGTCGGTACGCGGTCTTGTGCGGGTAGCCGTACAGATATCCCTGGTACGGCGAACCGTCGAGCCCACCGACGCCGGCTGCGGGTGACCCGGGCACGGTCACGGGGATCCGGCGACGTCGGGCCACGACCCCGGGGCGAGCACGAAGTCGGCGTACGGGACCGTCCACACCACCTCGTGGCCGACCCGGTGGCCACTGTGTCCATCCTCGCCGTACGCGGTGCCGTGGTCGGCGCAGAGGATCGTCATGCACGGCCGGTCGCGGGCCGTCATCGTGGCGAAGAGCCGGCCGATGTGCTGGTCGACGTACTCCAGAGCGGCGGCGTGGCTGTCCCGGTTGTCGCGGTCGGCACCGGGCAGGTAGTGCCGGTTCGGCTGGTGCATGGCGGCGACGTTGACGAACAGGAACAACGGCTGATCGGCCGGCACCGCCGGGACGACCTCGGCGATCCGATCCAGTTGGGCCTCGAAGCAGGCCGGTGCGGTCACCCCGAACGTCGGCTCCCAGTGTGCCTCGGTGAACAGGCCGGGCAGGGTCGCTCCCAGCGGCGAGGCCCGGTTGAAGAAGCCGACGCCGCCGACGCAGACGGTGTGGTAACCCTCCTTGCGCAGCGCGGTCACCAGGTCCGGGGCGTCGAATATCCAGGTGTGCTCGTCGGTGGTGGTGGCACCGGGAAACTGCGCGGCGAACAGCCGGGGGTGGCTGCCCGGCTCGGCCGGGGTGGGCAGGAAACCGGCGAAGAACGCCTGGTGCGCGGCGTAGGTGAAGCTGGCCGGGCTGTGCCGACACTGCCACTGACCGTCGGGCAGCACCCGGGCCAGTTGCGGTGTGCGACCGGCGGCGAGCAACTCGGCCGCCACGTCGTAGCGCAGCGTGTCGAGGGTGACGAACAGCAGGTCGTGGCTGCCGATCAGATCCTTCATGCCGACCTCTCCATTGCGGCGGCGGCCCGCCAGGCGGTGAACCGGCCGGTACGCAGGGCGTGCAGTTGGGCAGCGTAGCTGTCCCGCCCGGCGTCGTCGCACACCCCGGGAAGCAGGTCCCCGAAGGCGTTGACCTCCGCCACGGCGTGCCGCCGCCAGTCACTTGCGATCATCAGGTCCACTCCGACGTGCAGGCTGCCGGTGAAGCAGCGGGCCGCGCCCACGCATTCGGCGAGCGCCGCCGGCCAGCGCTGCGGGCCGAGCACGGCGCGTACCGCCGCCGGGTCGCCGCGCCGGTTGCCCAGGTGCAGGTTGGTCACCGGCCCGTCGCTGCTGCGGATCACCACATGGCCGGGCTGACCGGCGATCACCAGCACCCGCAGGTCGAAGACCCGCCCGTGCAGCCCGGCCTTGGGAAACCAACGCTGCACCAGCAACCCGTCCGGCGCCAACCGGTCCACGATAGACGCCACCTCGCGTTCGGTGCGGTAGGCCCGCAGCCGCAGCGAGTTGTATAGCCGTCCATCGTCGGCCGCCTCGACCGAGGTGACCGCCTGCACCCGGTCACCGGCCAGGTGCAGGGCCAGCACGCCGGAGGCAGACGAGCCGTGTACCGGTTTGACGAAGACCCGCGCCCAGCCGGCGGCGGCCAGCGCGGTCCGCAGCGCCGCCCAGTCGGCCGGCGCGTCGTCCAGCGCGGCCGGTTGCGCCACCCCGGCCTGCGCCAGCCGCCGCTGACAGGCACCCTTGTCGAACATCGTGGCGATGTCGGCGGGGTCGTTGAGCAGGGTGGCTCCGGCCCGCTGCGCGGCGACGGTCAGCCGGGCGAGCGCGGCGAGCAGCCCGGCGTACCAGGCGGCACCGCCACTGATCTCGCCGTGGGCCAACGGGCGGTCCGCACCGCGCAGCAGCCGGTCGACCTCGGCGTCCTCACCAGGTGAGTCGATGCGCACCTGCGCGCGATCGGGCAGGCTGACGTCGCCGGCGGCCAACTCCCGCCACGGCAGCACCTGTACCCGCAGGCCAGCGGCGTGCACGGCGGCCCGGAACGAGCCGACCCGCCGGTTGTCCGGGTTGCCGACCACCACCAGCGGCACGGTGTGGCTCATCGGGGGAGGTTAACAACCGGTCATTCGCCGACTGCCACGTACCGGCCCCTGTGCTCATCCTCCTCCTGCTGATCGGTGACGTCGACGTCGACGCCGGGCCACGCGGCCGGCAGCCGGGCCATCATCTCGTCGGACAGGTAGTGCCGGTGCAGGTCGAGCCGGCGCAGGTGGGTCAACGGCTGGCCGTCGAGCAGCGTGGTGGCGCCGTCGTCGCCGAGGGTGCCCAGCGACAGGTCGACAGTGTCCAGTCTGGGCACGACCGCCGCCGTGGCCAGGGCCGCGGCGACCGCGTCGGCGATCTCGGCGTTTCGCAACCCGAGGGTACGCAGGGCGGGCAGCCGGGTGCCGTCGAGGATCGGCGCGAGGTCGTCGACGCCTGTGTCGCGCCCGTAGTCCTCGGTGCCGAGCCACAGTTCGAGGTGGGCGCAGTTCGGCAGGTCGCTGGCGACGATGGCGCGGGTGATGCTGGCCGGCAGCCCACCGGATTCGATGGCGAGCTCACGCAGCCCGGCGTGCTGGACGGCCTGCAACTCCAGCGACATCGCGCCGCGTACCCGCAGCACCTCCAGCGCCGGGTACGCGGCCAGCAGCGGGGTGATGTCGGGCTGCAGGATCCAGGAAATCTCGCACTCGTCGAAGGTCATCTCGCCGAGGAACACGGCCCGCAGGTTCGTCAGCCGGGGCGCGGCGTCGACCAGCACCTGCGCCGGAAACGCCCGGTCCCAGGCATTTCCCCAGTCACCGACGACCAACGCCTGGACGCTCGCCGGGTCGACAGTGTCCAACCAGGTGGTGACCAGTTGGGCGAAGGCATCATCAGGCTGGTCGTCGTCGACGTGCAACCGCCAGGCGACCGGCGCTCCGGCGTGCTCCGGGGCGGTCTGTGGATCGAAGGCGACCACCGGCAGGCCGGCGAAGTGGGCGATGTGCTCGTTGATGGTCATCGAAGGCGCTCCGAGGGCGGCGTGGGCGGCGGACCCGGCACGATAGCAATCCGGTACGACTACCCGCTGCCCGTTGTGCCCTACCGCGACGACTGCGGTTCACCTGGCGGCACGGAGTCGGCCCTTGATGGAAGGGCTGCGGCGATACAGTCGAGGACCCGCTGGAGTCCGGCCCGAAACTGGTCGTCGCGGCTCAGGTGTGGCTGGCGCGCCTGCATCACGATCCTGGTGAAGATCGGGTACTCGCCACTTTTCACCAGCTGGTCGACGTACGGGTGACTCCGCGCCATCCACTCCGACTCGCTTAACCCACTGCGGCGCAGCTCCTTGGCCGAGCTGATCTCCTCGCGGACAGTGCCCTCGATGTAGCCACTCAGCATGGCTATGAGGCCAAGGTTCTCGTCGATGGAGATGAAGGCGTCGAGCACTCCCATCAGTCGTTCGATCAGGAGCAGCTGGTTGGGGCCGAAGCTGGGCAGTGACCGCTGCACGGTGGCCATCCAGGGATGGCTCAGCCACATGGCCCGAAGCCCGTCGGCGTAGCGCGTCAGATCCGTGCGCCAGTCGTCGGAGGGCATCCCCGCGATGTCGATCTCGCCCATCACCTGGTCGGCCATGAGCTCGACAAGGTCGTCTCGGCTCGGGACGTACCGGTAGATGGACATCGCGCCGCCGCCGATCTCAGCGGCGATCCGTCGCATGGTGGCGGCCTCCAGCCCTTCGGCATCGGCGATCCGGATCGCCGCCTCGGTTATCTGCACGCGGCTGTAGACCGGCTTCGGCCCATAGGCCGGACGCTCGGGTCGCATCCAGATGTTCACGTACTCGGCGTCGGCCACCGCTCCACCCTCCTGGTTGCGTACATAGTACCCAGTCTCCTAGAGTGGCCACCATGACCGCGTACAACGTACCCAGTAAGGGGATCGGGGCGGACCCGATCGTGGTCGCCGACGGGCTGCACAAATCGTTCGGCGCCATCCCCGCGTTGCGCGGGCTGGACCTGGCCGTTCCGAGGGGAACGGTCTGCGGCGTACTGGGACCCAACGGGTCCGGGAAGACGACCGCGGTACGTATCCTGGCGACCTTGTCCGATCCCGATGCCGGACACGCCCGCATCGCCGGATACGACGTCGTCCGCGAGGCCAGCAAGGTACGCGAGCGGATCGGACTCGCGGGCCAGTACGCCGCCGTGGACGAAAGGCTCACCGGCCGTGGCAACCTGCGCATGTTCGGGCGCCTATACCACCTGTCCCGCCGCGAGGCGCACCGGCGGGCCGACGAGCTGCTCGGCCGCTTCGGCCTGACGCACGCCGCCGACCGCCTGGTCGCCGGCTACTCCGGTGGCATGCGCCGGCGACTCGACTTGATCACCAGCATCATCCGGCGCCCGGAGGTGCTCTTTCTGGACGAGCCGACCACCGGCCTGGATCCACGTAGCCGTGTCGAGATCTGGGACAGCATCCGCGAACTGGTGGCCGATGGCACCACGGTGCTGCTCACTACCCAATATCTGGACGAGGCCGATCGGCTGGCCGACGACATCGCCGTCATCGACCACGGACAGGTGATCGCCACCGGCGCGCCGGACGAGCTGAAGGCCACGATCGGGGACCACCTCGACGTCACCGTCGAAGACCCCGCAGCGTTACCTGCGGCGGTGACGGTCCTGACCATCCTGACCGGCGCCGAAGCCACGGCGACCGGAGCCGACCGGCTCAGCATCGCGCTGCCCGCCACCGGACTGCGCCTCGCCGACATCGTGCGCGAGCTCGACCACGCCGGAGTCGCCGCCGCCGACGTGAGCCTGCGCCGCCCCACCCTCGACGAGGTGTTCCTGCGCCTCACCGACCACAAGGAGCCCGTCCGATGACCGCCACCACCTCACCGCTGGGTCGCCTGGGCTGGACGCTCGCCGACGGGCTGACCCTGATCGGCCGCGAGTTCGGACGGCTACGGCAGGAGCCCGGCCAGATCATCGCCGCGCTGGTCTTCCCCGCCGTGATGGTGGTGCTGTTCGGCTACGTCCTCGGCAGCGCGATCCAGGTGCCGGGTGGCGGCGACTACCGCGAGTACCTCATGCCCGGCCTGTTCGCGATGGTGACCTTCTCCGCATGGTTGGGGGTCATGACGCGGACGGCCAGCGACGCCGCCCGCGGCGTGATGGACCGATTCCGCTCCATGCCGATGGCACGCCTGGCGGTGCCGATCGGGCAAACCGGCGCCGACGTGCTGACCGGCCTGCTGATACTGGCCATCATGGTGGGTACCGGCCTGCTGGTGGGCTGGCAGCCACACGGCGGCCTGATCCCCACGACTCAGGCTCTCCTGCTGATCATCGTGCTGCGCTATGCGCTGAGCTGGGTGGGCGTCTATGTCGGCCTAACGGTCAAGAACGACCAGGTCGCCGACGCGGCGGTGCCGCTTGGCCTGCCGGTCACGATGCTGTCGAACGCTTTTGTCCCAACCGACGACATGCCAGGCTGGTTGCGCTTCCTGGCGGACTGGAACCCGGTGAGCGCGCTCACCATCGCCTTACGGGAGCTGTTCGGCAACCCGGGCGTCCCCTCGGGAAACGTGGCCTGGCCACTCGCGAATCCGATGACCGCCGTCCTGCTCTGGACGGCCGCCCTGCTGGTGATCTTCGTTCCGCTGTCGTTCCGCGCCTACGTCCGCAGCGGACGCTGAACGCTCCGGGGCATCCGCAGGCCACTTGCACCGCACCTACCCCTGCTGCGGGCTTCGCCTAGAGCGAGCCCAGCGACGGCGCCATCGGGCTGGCGACCCGGTGCTGGAGCAGACGCCCGGCCTCGATCAGCAGGTCGACGAGGCTCACGGCGACGATGACGGCGACCCAGAACTTGGCGGTACGGTCGGCTTCCGGGCTCAGGTAGACGGGCCCGGCGAACAGCACCCAGGTCAGCACGGCGCAGATGGCCAGTCCGAGGAGCATCCCGACGGTACGGGTGACCGGCCGCCACCGCCCGTGAACGGTGACCACGAGATGATGCACCAGTGTGGCGATCAGCAGGGCGAGCACGAGTGGGCCACGGAACTGGGCGAACTCACGGGTGAAGGTGAGGGCCTGCACGGCCTGCGGCGCGGCCCCGAGCTGATCCAGCAGCCAGGCCGCGTTGACCAGCACGACCGTACCAGCGACGTAGAAGGCGAAAGCGGCGATCCGGCCGGACCGGACGACCCGGCCGGCGGTCGATCTGCGCGGCCGCCAGGCGAAGCGGTCCGGCCACCGACGCCGCGCCGAGCCGCCGAGGCCGAACGCCACGACGAGGAATCCGGGCCGCCAGAGCGCCGGCAGACCGTACATCCAATACCAGTCGACGACACCGGTCGCGGACACCGCGCCGAGCAGCCAGATCACCAGTACGCCAGCGACGCTGAGCCGCACGAACCGGCGCGTGTCGGCCTGGTCGACGACGATCGGCGGCTGCCCGTACCTGGCAGCCACCTCGGCGGGGCGACCGAAGGCCCGCAGCCGGGCCACCGGATCGTCGCTGTCGGCCAGTTCGTCGCGCAGCAGCGTCGTCAGTTCGAGAGCCACATCCTTACGCTGCCGGCGCGGCAGCAACCGCGCCACGTCGACGACGTACGCATCGATCAGTTCCTCAGTGGTCAGCATCTACCTGTCCCCCTTCAGCAGTCGGCCCATGGCCTCGTTCATCCCGTACCACGAGTCCTTGAGCCGGACGTACAGTTCTTCACCGGCGGCGCTCAGGCGGTAGTAGCGGCGTGGCTGCCCTTCGGTACGCCACTCGCTGACCAGGACGCCCTGACTCTCCAGCCGCCGCAGCAGTGGGTAGAGCGTCCCCTCCTCGATCGGGAGACCGGATCAGGATTCGTCCGTTTGGTGAGGAGATCGCCCGGACCTACGGGGGTGACACCTTTTCATCGTGATCCCCCTGCGGGATCAAAATCCCTCAGGGGGATCACGATGAAACAGAGTTCAGCTTCTGGCCGGCCGCCACCAGGCCGATGATTCCTGAAGCACCCTGCCGCGTAGCGTCAGCCGCGCAGGCCGTCCACGAAGGAGCGCCAGGCGGTGGCGGGGAAGGCCAGTCGTGGACCGGTCGGGTCGGTGGAGTCGCGGACCGCAACCACCCCGCAGGCCGGGGCGACCTCGACACAGTCACCGTTGGCGTTGCTGCGGCTGCTCTTGCGCCAGCGCAGCTCGGTTGGAGTCGACTCCACGGCACACCCCTATTCGGTAACGATCTGTTCAACCCTTCCGCTACCAGGTTGGCTAGCACTTCACGCCGGGTCCTCGACGTAGCGCCGACAAACGACCGAGGCGGCTATGTCAGTCTGCGGTATGGGCGGCCGAAGGCGTACGCCGTCAAGTCCCGCGCAGTGAAGCGCTCGTTGATCATTATCGACACGGCTACGGACGCGACGTGGTCACGGACCGATACGACAACGAATCATGCGGCTCGCGCTGCCCCAATCCGGCGAGGTGACCTGGCCGGGTAGCGTCAGCTAGCGCAAGCTATCCACGAAGGATCGCCAAATGGCGGCGGGGAAGGCGAGCACCGGGCCAGTCGGATCGGTGGAGTCGCGGACCGCGACCACCTCACCGGCCGACGCGGCCTCGACGCAGTTCCCGTTGGCGTTGCTGCGGCTGCTCTTGCACCACCGCAGCGGTTCGGTCGGGTCGCCTGCCGAGCAAACAGGTATCGCGGAGATGGAAGCTGCCGGTAGACCGGTCATTGTCACGGCTGGAGGTCGAAGCGGCCCGTATGAGCGCCGACGAGGAACGCCTTCCATCCATCACGGTCGAAGATCAGCACCGGACCGTTCTGCTCCTTGCTGTCGCGTACGGCGACAACCCCGTCGTAGCTCGGCACGTCGGTCGCGACCTCGACGCAGTTGTTGCTGTTGTTGCTGCGGATAGACTTGCGCCACACCGCTCCGGTCAGGTCATACATCTCCGGTCAGCTCCTTAGCTGTCTGCTCAATCATGTCCCTGGACGCGGGTTGATCCAGGGCACTCTCGCTGATGCTGGTCAACGCTCGACCGAACCGGGCAACCTCGCTCGGCGCCTCGAACCAGAGACCTCCCAACAGGACGTCTGAGTACACCACCGGTGACTCGATGTCGTCGGGGAACCGCAGGATCACGAAGCTGCCGGACACCAATCCGTCGTGGAGTCCGGCCGCGAAGGGCAGCACACGCAGCGTGATGTTCGGCCGCTCGCTGCTGGTCGCAAGGTGCCGAAGCTGTTCGATCATCACCGCAGGCCCACCCACCACCTGCCGAAGCACCGCTTCACTCAACACGGCGTCCAACCGAACAGGGTCCGTGCGGGTGAGAATCTCCTGTCGGCGTAGCCGCATCCGGACCCGTCGCTCGACCTCGTCGGCGTCGCGCTCCCGGTTGTCCGGGACGCTGACCAGCGCGCGAGCGTACCGCTCAGTCTGCAACAGGCCGGGCACGAGCTGCGACTCGAAGGTGTCGATCTCGCTCGCGTCCTGCTCCAGACCGATGTACGAGTCAAAGTTCGTCTGCACCAGCAGGTCGTGGTAGGGCTGGTACCAACCCTTGATCTTGGTCGTCTCGGCAAGTTGCACCAGCGCCTCGCGGGTAGGTGCGTCGACCTCGTACAGCTCGCATAGGCCGTGAATGTCCTGCTTGATCCGGATGCGGACCCCAGGCTTGCCGGTCTCCATCCGGTAGAGGGTCGAGGGCACCCGCTCGATGTACTCGGCCGCTGCCTCCTGTGTGATGGCCTTGGCTTCGCGCAGCTCAGTCAGCAGGCGTCCGAGCCTCCTGCGCGCGGCCATCGAGCCTGAGCCGTCAGGCCCGGCGACGTTCCTCCTTGCAGGCATTCACCCCTCCCACCCTGCAGCTTAGTCGTTCCACATGAAGCCCTTACCACGGTCCAACCTAGACGATCTACGCCGAAGCCCGTTCGCCACGGTATACGAGCATCACATCCCTTGTCACGAGGACATGATCCGCACACCATGTTCCGAAACCCTGTTTTTGCAGTATTGCGGTTTAGGGTTCGGTGGTGTTGACTGACATCCATAGCGCTCGACACCCTGCAACTCCAGGGCACGGTCAGCCCCGATCTGCCAAGGGGGTCGGTAGCCGACACGTCGAGCTCTCCAACCAGTGCACACGGGGTACCCGCCGAAGGCGCAGCGCCTGCGGTCGATCGCAGAACATAAGCCGCAAATATGAAGCGACGGTCAGACGAACATGTGATCCCCAGCGAAGACAACGTGGAGGAAGTCATGAACGACACTTCGCCGCCCGAGCAGTTCCTGCTGATCGAGCCGGTCGACCCGGCGGACGGAGCGCCGGAGTTTCCGGCCGTCGGCTGGGGTCTGGAGTACGCCGACGAGGCGTTGGTCTACTTCCGGCACCCGCAGCGGGAGATCCGTGAGGTCGGCGTCTTCCGCACCGTCGAGGACGCCTGGGATTTCTACCTGCAATGGGGCGAGCTGGAGCTGGTCCGCCCCGGCGAGCCGGGCTGGCCGGCGACGCCCGCCCAGCCCACACCACCACCCGCCCAAGTCGCAACCGACCGGCAAGGCGACGACGAGTCAGGTCTCGACGACACGTGGGGGCTGCTGTGGCGGGCCAGTCAGCGCCCCGGCGTCGAGCTGGCCCAGCTCCTGCCCGGCAGTCGGCTCAGCTGACGCCGGCGACGTCCATCGCCCGCAGCTCCTTCTTCAGCTCGGAGATCTCGTCGCGGATCCGGGCGGCCAGCTCGAACTGCAGCTCGCGGGCCGCATTGAGCATCTGGTCGTTGAGCTCCTGGATCAGCTGGGCCAGGTCGGCGCGGGCCATCCCGGCGCTGGACGGGGTGGTGGTGCCCCGACCCCTGCTGCGGGTCTCCGGCACCGGGCCCTTGCCCCGGGACATCTGCCGGCCGGAGCCGCCGACCGACCGACCGGCGAGCGCGCCGTCGGTGTCCTCGGCCTCCTTGTAGATGTCGTCGAGGATGTCGTGGATCTTCTTACGCAGCGGCTCCGGCGAGATGCCGTGCGCCTCGTTGTACGCCACCTGCTTGGCCCGGCGCCGGGTCGTCTCGTCGATCGCGGCGGCCATCGACGGGGTCATCTTGTCGGCGTACATATGGACCTCGCCGGAGACGTTACGAGCGGCCCGGCCGATGGTCTGGATCAACGACCGACCGCTGCGCAGGAAGCCCTCCTTGTCGGCGTCGAGAATCGCCACCAGCGACACCTCGGGCAGGTCGAGACCCTCGCGCAGCAGGTTGATGCCGATCAGTACGTCGTACTCGCCCTTGCGCAGCTCGCGCAGCAGCTCGACCCGGCGCAACGTGTCGACCTCGGAGTGCAGGTAACGCACCCGGATGCCGTGCTCCAGCAGATAGTCGGTGAGGTCCTCGGCCATCTTCTTGGTCAGCGTGGTGACCAGCACCCGCTCGTCGCGGTCGGTGCGCAGCCGGATCTCGTGCATCAGGTCGTCGATCTGTCCCTTGGTCGGCTTGACCAGCACCTGCGGGTCGACCAGCCCGGTGGGGCGGATCACCTGCTCGACGAACTCGCCGGCGGCGTGCTCCATCTCCCACGGCCCCGGGGTGGCGGACAGGAACACCATCTGGCCGACCCGCTCCAGGAACTCGTCGAAGCGCAGTGGCCGGTTGTCGGCGGCGCTGGGCAGCCGGAACCCGTGGTCGATCAGCATTCGTTTGCGCGACGCGTCGCCCTCGAACATGCCGCCGATCTGCGGGATCGTCACGTGCGACTCGTCGATCACGGTGACGAAGTCGTCCGGGAAGTAGTCCAGCAGGGTGTGCGGCGGGCTGCCGTAGCCGCGCCCGTCGATGTGCATCGAGTAGTTCTCGATGCCGGAGCAGAAGCCGACCTGGCGCATCATCTCGATGTCGTAGGTGGTGCGCATCCGCAGCCGCTGCGCTTCGAGGAGCTTGCCCTGCCGCTCCAGCTCGGCCAGGCGCTCGGTCAACTCGGCCTCGATGTCGCCGATCGCCCGCTCCATCCGGGCCGGCCCGGCGGCGTAGTGGGTGGCTGGGAAGATCAGCAGCTGGTCGACCTCGCGGACCACGTCGCCGGTCAGTGGGTGCAGATAGTAGAGCTTCTCGATCTCGTCGCCGAAGAACTCGATCCGGACCGCCAACTCCTCGTACGCCGGGATGATCTCCAGGGTGTCGCCGCGGACCCGGAAGGTGCCCCGGTTGAAGGCCAGGTCGTTGCGGGCGTACTGGATCTCGACCAGTTGACGCAGCAGCGAGTCACGGTCCTGCTCGGCACCGGTGGCGACCTTGACCGCGCGTTCCAGATATTCCTGGGGGGTGCCCAGGCCGTAGATCGCCGACACGGTCGCGACCACGATCACGTCCCGGCGGGTCAGCAGCGACATGGTCGCCGAGTGCCGCAGCCGCTCCACCTCCTCGTTGATCGAGGAGTCCTTCTCGATGTAGGTGTCGGTCTGCGGGATGTACGCCTCGGGCTGGTAGTAGTCGTAGTAGGAGACGAAATACTCCACCGCGTTGTGCGGCATCAGCTCGCGGAACTCCTTGGCGAGCTGGGCGCAGAGGGTCTTGTTCGGGGCCATCACCAGGGTGGGTCGCTGCAGCCGCTCGACCAGCCAGGCGGTGGTGGCGCTCTTACCGGTGCCGGTCGCGCCGAGCAGCACGGTGTGGCGATCGCCCCGACGCACCCGACGCTCAAGCTCGTCGATGGCCCCCGGCTGGTCGCCGGCCGGGGAGTAGTCGCTGACGACCTGGAAGCGGCCGTCGAGTCGCGGGATGTCGAGCGCCATGCCACCAACGTACGCCGAGGGTCCGACAACCCACGCCCGGTCGCCGATCAGCTTCGATATTGTCATTGTGTGGGCTGCCACACCCGCGATACCGTGACGGGGTAGGCCGCTCGCGGCGGCCGCGCGGACCACCGGCAGCGCCCACACCGGCGCGCCGGAAGTCCAAATGTTCGGGTAGCTGCCCCGGCGCCAGCCGGCGAGCGCATCCGAAGTTGTCACGCCCTGCGTGACCCGGCCGCCGCGAGCGCCCCACCTACCGCCAGGTCACCTCGCCGCTGTCCGTCACGGCTGCTGCCAGCCAGTCTCCTCGATCCACCGCAGCAGACGCGGCCAGGCCTGGTCGAACCAGGGCTCCTTCGCCACCGCGTACTCCCGGGTCGTCGGCGCGGCGGCGGCGATCCGCCGCTTGACGGCCAGATAGTCGGCCCGCTCCCGTTCGTCGGCCCGCAGGTGGTCGCGGAAGGCCAACGCGTAGCGCCATCCGGGCGAGCCGCCGACCCGTACGTGCAGGTTGACCGCGCGGCCGGGGTCGGCGTTGCGGTGCAGCCGTTTCGGCCAGCGCGCCTCCGTCGACGCACCGTCCTGGCCCGGTTTCGGACTGTCCGACCGACCGCCGGGCAGCCGGGGGAACCCGGCGGCGGCCAGCGCGGCGGCGCACCCGTCGGCGTCGTCGAGGGAGTCGACCGTGAGCTGGACGTCGATGACGTCCTTGGCGGGCAGCCCCGGCACTGCAGTGGAGCCGACGTGGTCGACGCGGCGGTCCGCGCCGACAGCGTGCCGGATACGGGCGGCGATGCGGTCGAACTGTGCCGGCCAGGTCGGGTCCGGCTCGGCGAGCGCGGCCAGCGGCGGTCGCGGCGCGGGGCGGCCGGCGCGCAGGTTCGCCTCGTACGGCACCAACCGGTCGCGCCAGAGCCGGTCGACGACGGCGGTGAGGTCGTCGCGGCTGCCGTCGTTGTCCAGCAGCACGTCGGCGGCGGCGGCCCGTTGGGCGTCGTCGGCCTGGGCCCGGATCCGGGCCTGCGCGGCGTCGCGGGACATGCCCCGGTCGCGGGTCAGCCGGTCGATGCGCAGCCGCTCGGCCGCGGACACCACGACCACCAGGTGGTACGCCGGGGCGAGCCCGGTCTCCACCAGCAGCGGTACGTCGTTGACCACGACCGCGTCGGCCGGGGCGGCGGCGGTCAGTTCGACGGTACGGCGGCGTACCCGCGGGTGCACGATGGCTTCCAGTCGGGTCCGGGCGTCCGGGTTGGCGAAGACCCGGGCGCCGAGCGCCGGCCGGTCCAGGGAGCCGTCGGCGGCGAGCACCTCCGGGCCGAAGGTCGCGACCACCTCGGCCAGCCCGTCGGTGCCGACGGCGACGACCTCCCGGGCGAGCAGGTCGGCGTCGACGATCAGCGCGCCGCTCGTGGCCAGCCGGGTGGCGACCGCGCTCTTGCCGGCGCCGATCCCGCCGGTCAGTCCCACCTTCAGCATGCCGACAGTCAACCGGAACCGCTCCGCCGGGGCGGCGTCGGGGTGTGCCGGTGAAGCGCCAGGCAGCCCCGGCCGTGCCAAGCCTCAAACGGCGACGACGCAGAAGAAAGGTCCCGCCGGGGCGAACCCCGGCGGGACCTGGTGCTGCTCAGTTGGTGCTGGTCAGCTCTTGCCGCCCGCGAGCTTCTCGCGCAGTGCGGCGAGCGCCTCGTCGGTGGCGAGGGTGCCGATCGGCTCCTCTCCACCGGACCGCGACGGGGTCGAGCTGGAGGAGGAGGTCGCCCCACCACTGCTGCTGCCGCCGGTCGAGGCGGCTACCGGCGGAGCCGGGTTGGCAGCGGCGTCGGCGTCGGCCGCGCGGGCCGTCTGGACCTGCTTGGTGTGCGCCTCCCAGCGGGTGCGAGCCTCGGCGTACTGCTGCTCCCAGGTCTCCCGCTGCTTGTCGAAGCCCTCGAGCCACTCCCCGGTCTCCGGGTCGAAGCCGTCCGGGTAGATGTAGTTGCCCTCGTTGTCGTAGGTCGCGGCCATGCCGTAGAGGGTCGGGTCGAAGTGGTCCTCACCCTCGACGAAGCCCTCGTTGGCCTGCTTGAGCGACAGCGAGATCCGCCGACGCTCCAGGTCGATGTCGATGACCTTGACCATGACGTCGGAGCCGACCTGAACGACCTGCTCGGGGATCTCCACGTGCCGCTCGGCCAGCTCGGAGATGTGCACCAGGCCTTCGATGCCGTCGTCGACGCGAACGAACGCGCCGAACGGCACCAGCTTGGTCACCTTGCCGGGCACGATCTGCTGGATCGCGTGGGTCCGGGCGAACTGGCGCCACGGGTCTTCCTGGGTCGCCTTGAGCGACAGCGAGACCCGCTCGCGGTCCAGGTCGACGTCGAGGACCTCGACCTCGACCTCCTGGCCCACCTCGACCACCTCGGACGGGTGGTCGATGTGCTTCCAGGACAGCTCGGAGACGTGCACCAGACCATCCACCCCGCCGAGGTCGACGAAGGCACCGAAGTTGACGATCGAGGAGACGACGCCCTTGCGGACCTGGCCCTTCTGCAGCTTGTTGAGGAACTCGGTGCGCACCTCGGACTGTGTCTGCTCCAGCCAGGCCCGGCGGGACAGGACCACGTTGTTGCGGTTCTTGTCCAGCTCGATGATCTTGGCTTCCAGCTCGCGGCCGACGTACGGCTGCAGGTCGCGTACGCGCCGCATCTCGACCAGCGAGGCGGGCAGGAAGCCCCGCAGCCCGATGTCCAGGATGAGGCCGCCCTTGACCACCTCGATGACCGAGCCGCGCACGACCCCGTCCTCGTCCTTGATCTTTTCGATCGTGCCCCACGCGCGCTCGTACTGCGCACGCTTCTTCGACAGGATCAGCCGGCCTTCCTTGTCCTCCTTCTGCAGGACAAGGGCTTCGATGTGATCGCCAACCGAAACAACGTCGGCAGGGTCCACGTCGTGCTTGATCGACAACTCGCGCGAGGGAATGACGCCCTCGGTCTTGTAGCCGATGTCGAGCAGGACCTCGTCCCGGTCGACCTTGACGACGGTACCTTCCACGATGTCGCCGTCGTTGAAGTACTTGATGGTCTCGTCGATAGCGGCGAGGAATGCTTCCTCGCTGCCGAGGTCGTCGACGGTGACCTTGGGGGCGCTCGAGGTGGCCTCGATGCTGCTCGTCATGTGGGCGGTTGCTCCGGATCGGATGGGTGTCACTGCTGGTTTGTCGTCGCGGTGACCTGGCGTGGCTCACGGATCCGCCGGCGGGCACACCGCGACGATGACGTCGTCGTCACCGACCGTGACCGAGGGGATCATCGACCGCCGCTGCCATCATCGGATGTAACCGCCGACCGCGGACCTGCTCCCTGCCGAGGCACACGATCCGCGAGCGCGCCATCTAGCCTACCGCTTGCATTACCACAGCGTGCAAGCCCTCCCGGTAGCTATCCGATCGCCACATCCGGGGGCCCGGCGAAAACGGGCCCTCAGGCGGGGATTCGCCGGCAGTCCCCGGCCACATGTGAGCGAGATCACATCACATCAATGGGTCATCAACCCTAGCACGCCACCCCTGGTCACGCTCCCACGCGGACCGGGAGGTTACCCTCCCCGCCGTGAACACCGCCGCAGCCGCGTACGACGACGGGCCGAGCACGGACGCACCCAGAGTGACCAGACACGCGGTCACCGACGACGAGGCCCGCCAGGCGAACCGCCGCTGGTGGGACACCGACGCCGACGACTACCAGGCCGAGCACGGCGACTTCCTCGGCGACGCCGACCTGCGCTGGTGTCCGGAAGGCCTGTTGGAGGCCGACGCCGGGCTGCTCGGCGACGTCGCCGGCCGGCGGGTTCTGGAGCTGGGCTGCGGCGCCGCCGGCGGCAGCCGCTGGCTGGCCGGCCAGGGCGCCGACTGCGTCGCCCTGGACCTGTCCGCCGGCATGCTGCGCCAGGCTGAAGCCGGGGCCGACCGCACCGGCGTACGGGTGCCGCTGATCCAGGCCGACGCGCTCGCCCTGCCGTTCGCCGACGACGCCTTCGACACGGTCTGGACCGCGTTCGGCGCGGTGCCGTTCGTCGCCGACTCGGCCGCCGCGATGCGCGAGGTGCACCGGGTGCTGCGCCCCGGCGGACGCTGGGTCTTCTCCGTCACCCACCCGATGCGCTGGATCTTCCTTGACGACCCGGGTGAACCCGGGCTGGTCGCGGTGCACTCCTACTTCGACCGCCGGCCGTACGTGGAGACCGACGACGACGGGGTGCCCAGCTACGTCGAGCAGCACCGCACCGTCGGCGACCGGGTCCGCGAACTCGTCGGCGCCGGTTTCGTCCTGCGCGACATCGTCGAGCCGCCCTGGCCGGACGGGCATGAGCAGATCTGGGGGCAGTGGAGTCCGCTGCGTGGCCGGCTGTTCCCCGGCACCGCCATCTTCGTCGCCGACAGGCCCACCGACGCAGGCGAACTCGCCGACAGGCCCGGCGACGCGCCGCCGGCAGCCAACGGGGCGGCCGCGGCGGCGGTACGCTGACCGGGTGAGCGCCGAGCCGATCCACCCTGCCGCAGCGCCGCCTGGCGGGGCGTGGAGCGCAGCAGCACCGTGGCAGCCGGACCCGGTCCGGCAGCGGTTGGCTGACTACAGCATCGAAGACGTCCTCGCCCTGCCCGCCGACGCCCCCCGCGTCGAACTCCTCGACGGAGTCGTCACCGTGGTTCCCTCCCCCACCCTCGGCCATCAGAGCATCGCCAGTCTGCTGTGGCTGTGGCTGCATCGACACATGCCGGACGGCTACCGGGCCACCCAGGCGGTCGGGGTCGCGGTCGGGCCACGCAACACCTACGAGCCGGATGTGCTGGTGCACCGCGCCGAGGGCGGCAGCGGCGACCGGCACTACCTCACCCCGGACGAGGTGCTGCTGGTCGTCGAGGTGGTCTCCCCGGCGACCCGGCGCCGGGACCGGTTCGACAAGCCGGCCGGGTACGCCGCCGTCGGCATCGGCCACTACTGGCGCGTCGAGCAGGACCCGGTGCGGATCTACGCGTACCGGCTCGGCGACCGGCCCGGTGCCAGCGGCGAGCGGGAGTACGCCCTCGTCGCGCAGACCGCCGACCTGCTCGAACTCGACACCCCGTTCCCGGTGAAGCTGCCGATCGGCGAGATCACCCCGTAGACCGTGCCCGCCGTGCGGTTTGCCGACCAGCCGGTGGGTAACCGCGCGGCATGGCGAGAAACAATCGGCCCCGCGAGGGCGACCGCCCCGAACAGCGCCCCGGCCAGCCGGTCGAACACCCGCGCCCGGGTGACCGGGTCAACTGGCGCAGCCACGGAGTGACCGTGCCCGGCACGGTGGAAGAAGAGATCACCTCCCGGCGGCAGGCCGCCGGCCGTACGGTGGTCGCCGACCCCGAGCACCCGCAGTACCGGGTCCGCAGCGACAAGTCGGGCCGCGACGCGGTCCACAAGCCGCAGGCGCTGCGCCGTGACACGTGAACCCACCATGACCCGACAGAGCGGTCACCGGACCGACCGCAGTCGCGACGACGCCGCGCAGGCGTACCGGGCGTTCGTCGAGGCGGTCAACATGAGCCCGGACGAGTTGACGAGATGGCTGCGCACCCCGGAGTCGAAGGCCGCCGGGCAGCACAACGACGGCGGCGAGTCGGTCGGGCATGCCTCCGGCCGACGGATCGTCAGCCTGCTGCGGACCAGGCGGGAGGCGCTGTCCGACGACGACTACGCGCACATGCGCAAGGTCGTCGGGTACGTACACCGGCATCTGGCCCAACGCCCGTCCGGCGACGTCACCGACACCCGGTGGCGGCACTCGCTGATGAACTGGGGCCACGATCCGCTGCAGGGGTGAGCATCCCGCCGGGTCGCCCCGGGTCAGGCGACGGTGGCCAGGTAGACGGTGTTCGCCGAGGTGCCGCCCTGCAACGGGTTGGCGAAGCTGACCACCTCGGCGCGGGCGGTGGCAAAGACGTCGGCGAGCCCGGCAACGAACTCGTCCTCCGGCGGGTCGTTCGACCAGAGCGCGAAGACCCCGCCGGGATGCAGGTGCGCCGCCAGCTGACGCAGCCCGGCCGGCTGGTAGAAGTCGGCATGCCCGGGGTGCAGCAGGTGGCGGGGCGAGTGGTCGATGTCGACGATGATCGCGTGGAACCGCCGCCCGGGTTCGACCGGGTCCAACCCGGCGGGTTGTCCGGCCAGGGCGAAGAAGTCGCCGTGCAGCAGCTGGCACCGCGGATCTGCGGCCAGCCGCAGCCCGGCCGGCACCAGGCCACGCCGGTGCCAGTCGATGACCGCGTCGATGGCGTCCACCACGATCAGCGACCGCACCGAGGAATAGTCCAGCACGGTCGTGGCGGTGTAGCCGAGGCCCAGCCCACCGACCACCACGTCAAGGTCGGCAGGCACCGCGTCGGTGTCGGCGCGCACCGCGTCGAGGGCCAGCCGGGCCAGCTCCTCCTCGGCGACGGTGAACAGGCTGGACATCAGGAACTCGTCGCCAAGTTTCACCTCGTACACGTCGCGGTCGACCGTCGGGTCGTGCCGTCGCCGCAGGCTGATCTCCCCCATCGGGGTCTCCCGCCAGTCCAGTTCGGCGAAACGTGCCGGCATCGCAACCTCCCGGTCGGTGTGGGCCGAGGTCACTGGGCGTCGGCGAGCAGCGGTTCGAGCACCAGGTCAGGGTCGCGGTTGCGGACGGTCGACAGCCGCCACTTGTCCGGGAACAGCGCCAGCAGCTCCCCGTCGCGGACCCGGGTCATCACCTCGACGCCGGGTGCGGCGTTGAGCGCGGCCGCGCTGGCCGCGTCGGTCCGCCGCGCCAACGTGTACGGCAGATGGTCGATCGCGGTCGGCACGCCGAACTCGGCGGCCAGCCGGTGGGTGGCGACCTCGAACTGCATCGGCCCGACCGCCGCCAGCACCGGGGACTGCTCCCCGCGACGGTCCGAGCGCAGCACCTGCACCACGCCCTCACCGTCGAGCTGCTCGATCCCCCGACGGAACCGCTTGAACTTCGACGAATCCGTCGCCCGGATCGCCACGAAATGCTCCGGGGCGAACGACGGCAACGGCGGGAACGTCACCGCCGGGCCGGCGGCGTACAGGCTGTCGCCGATCCCCAACGCGGTCGCGTTGACCAGACCGACCACGTCACCCGGGAAAGCCTCGTCGATGGTGTCCCGGTCGCGGCCGAACACCTGCTGGGCGTACTTGGTGGCGAACGGGCGGCCGGTGCCCGCGTGGGTGACCACCATGCCGCGTTCGAACCGACCCGAACACACCCGGACGAACGCCACCTGGTCGCGATGCGCCGGGTTCATGTTGGCCTGGGTCTTGAACACGAAACCCGAGAACGGGGCGTCCAGCGGGCGCGGACTGCCGGTGGTGTCCGGCCGGGCCGCCGGTGCCGGCGCGGTGTCCACCAGCACGTCGAGCAGCTGACGCACCCCGGCGTTGGTGACCGCCGCGCCGAACAGCACCGGAGTCGTCGCCGCCGCCACGAACGCCGCCGAGTCGTGGACGGCACCGGTCGCGGTCAGCAGGTCCAGCTCCTCGACCGCCCGCACCCAGTCCTCGCCGTACCGGGCCGCGGCGGCGTCCGCCGGCAACTCCTCCTCGATCACCGCGGTCGCCCCACCGGGCGTACGGGTGAACGCCACCATCTCGCCGGTGCGCTGATCGGCCACCCCGTGGAACTGGCCCGCCACCCCCACCGGCCAGGTCAACGGGGTACACCGCAACCCGATCCGCTGCTCGACCTCGTCCAACAACTCGAGGGCTTCCAACCCCGGGCGGTCCCACTTGTTGATGAACGTGATCACCGGCACCCGGCGGTGTCGACACACCTCGAACAGCTTCAACGTCTGCGGTTCCAGGCCCTTCGCCGCGTCGAGCAGCATCACCGCGCAGTCGACCGCCGTCAACACCCGGTAGGTGTCCTCGGAGAAGTCCGCGTGCCCCGGCGTGTCGACCAGATTGATCACCACGTCGCGGTAGGTGAACTGCAGAGCGGCCGAGGTGATCGAGATCCCCCGCTGCTGCTCCATCGCCATCCAGTCCGACACCACGCCGCGGCGGTCACCCTTGCCGTGCACCGCACCGGCGGAGTTGATCGCCCGGGCGTGCAACGCCAGCGCCTCGGTGATCGTCGACTTGCCCGCGTCCGGATGCGAGATCACCGCGAAGGTACGCCGCCGGGCCGCCTCGGTGGCGACGTCGTTCGCGGCGCTGGCACTGGTCGAGATCACAGACACCTCGGAACCCTAACGCAGCGGGAGGCTTCGCCCGGTCGGTGGCCTACCGCTGCGGGTCAGTGCTCGGCACCGTGCCAGTTGGTGCCGACACCGACGGAGACCTCCAGCGGCACCGACAGCGGGTACGCGCCGCCCATCTCCCGGCGGACCAGCTCCTCCAGGTCGGCCCGCTCCCCCGGGGCCACCTCGAACACCAGCTCGTCGTGGACCTGCAGCAACATCCGCGACCGCAAGGTGGAAGCCCGCAGCGCGGTGTCGATGTGCAGCATCGCCACCTTGATCAGGTCGGCGGCGGAGCCCTGGATCGGGGCGTTGAGGGCCATCCGCTCCGCCATCTCCCGGCGCTGCCGGTTGTCGCTGACCAGGTCCGGCAGGTAGCGGCGACGACCCAGCACGGTGGAGGTGTAGCCGTCCTGGCGGGCCTGGGCGACCAGCGTCTGCAGGTAGTCCCGGACCCCGCCGAAGCGGCTGAAGTACTCCTCCATCAGCTTCTTGGCCTCGTCGGTGCCGATGCCGAGCTGTTGGGACAGCCCGAACGCGCTCAATCCGTACGCCAGCCCGTAGTTCATCGCCTTGATCCGGCGGCGCTGCTCGGCGCTGACCGACTCCAGCGGCAGCTGGAACACCGACGACGCGGTCACCGCGTGGAAGTCCTCCCCGGAGTTGAACGCCTCGATCAGCGCCTCGTCGCGGGACAGGTGCGCCATGATCCGCATCTCGATCTGGCTGTAGTCGGCGGTCAGCAGCGACTCGTAGCCGGCACCGACCACGAACGCCCGCCGGATGCGCCGGCCCTCCTCGGTACGGATCGGGATGTTCTGCAGGTTCGGGTCGGTCGAGGAGAGCCGGCCGGTGGCCGCCACCGTCTGGTTGAAGGTGGTGTGGATCCGCCCGTCGTCGGAGATCGACTTGAGCAGCCCGTCCACCGTCGACTTGAGCCGGGCCACGTCACGGTGCCGCAGCAGGTGCGCCAGCAGCGGATGCTCGGTCTGCACGAACAGCCACTGCAGCGCGTCGGCGTCGGTCGTGTAGCCGGTCTTGATCTTCTTGGTCTTGGGCAGGCCGAGATCGGTGAAGAGGATCTCCTGCAACTGCTTGGGCGAGCCCAGGTTGAACTCGCGGCCGATCACCTCGTACGCGGCCTGCGCGGCGGCTTTGACCTCGGCGGCGAACAACGCCTCCAGCTCGGTCAGGTAGTCGGTGTCGGCGGCGATGCCGGCCTGCTCCATCCCGGCCAGCACCTCCACCAGAGGCAGCTCCACGTCGGCGAGCAGCCGGGTCGATGCGTCGCCGTCACGGGCCAGCTCGGTGTCGATCGCGTCGGCCAGATCGAGAGTGGCCCGGGCCCGCAGCATCAAATTCTGCTCGACCTCACCCTGCGGTCCGAACCCGTCCAGGGTGAGCTGGCCGTCGTCGGGGGCGTCGACCCGCAGCTCCCGGTGCAGGTAACGCAGCGCCAGGTCGATCAGGTCGTACGAGCGCTGGTCGGGGCGGGCCAGGTAGGCGGCGAGCGCGGTGTCCCGGTCGATGCCGGTCAACGACCAGCCGTGCGCGGCGAACGCCAGCCTGGCCGGTTTGCTGTCGTGCAGCACCTTGCGCCGCTGCTCGTCGGCGAGCCACCCGGCGACCGCCGCCTCGTCGTCGGCGTCCAGGCCGGCCGGGTCGAACCAGGCCGCCGCGCCGTCGGCGGTGGCCACCGCCACCGCGGTCAGCGCTCCGGTGCCCCGACCGAAGGTGCCGGCGACCGCGACACCGACGCTTGCCCCCGCCGGGGCGTTGCCGGCCAGCCAGGGCCCGACGGCGCCCGCGCCGAGGATCTCACCGGCGAGGTCGAAGCCGGCTTCGGCCTCCGGCTCGACGGCGTCGAGGTACTGGTAGAGGCGGTCCCGCAGAATGCGGAACTGCAGGCTGTCGAAGACCTGGTGGACGGCCTCGCGGTCCCAGCCGGCCCACTTGGCGTCGGCGGTGGCCACCGGCAGCTCCAGGTCGGCGACCAGCCGGTTGAGCTCGTAGTTGCGCAGCACGTCGGCGAGGCGCTCGCGCAGATTCTCCCCCGCCTTGCCCTTGATCTGGTCGACCTGGGCGATGACGCCGTCCAGCCCGCCGTACTGGCTGATCCACTTGGCGGCGGTCTTCGGCCCGACCCCGGGCACCCCGGGCAGGTTGTCGCTGGACTCGCCGACCAGGGCGGCCAGGTCGCGGTAGTGCTGCGGGCCGACCCCGTAGCGGGCGGTGACCGCCGCCGGATCCATCCGGGCAAGGTCGGAGACGCCCTTGCGCGGGTACAGCACGGTGATCCGGTCGTCGATCAGCTGGAAGGCGTCCCGGTCGCCGGTACAGATCAGCACGTCCATCCCGGCGTCGCGGCCCTCGCAGGCCAGCGTGGCGATGATGTCGTCCGCCTCGTAGTTCTCCTTGGTGACGAACGGGATCCGCAGCGCGTCGAGAACCTCCTGGACCAGGCTGACCTGGCCGGCGAAGTCAGCCGGGCTCTCCGAACGGCCGGCTTTGTACTCGGCGTACTGCTCGGTGCGAAACGACCGACGGGAAAGGTCGAAGGCGACCACGATGTGGGTCGGCCGCTCGTCGCGCAGCACGTTGATCAGCATCGAGGTGAAGCCGTAGACCGCGTTGGTGGGCTGACCGGTGCTGGTGGAGAAATTCTCCACGGGCAGGGCGAAGAACGCCCGGTAGGCCAGGGAATGGCCGTCGAGAAGCAGCAGTCGGGTCGCGTCGTCGGTCACGTCAAGCGACTCTAGTCGTGGGGTGTGACAGCGCCCCCGGCGGCTCGCGGCCGGGTTCTGCCCGCCAGCTCAGAGGACCTTACTGAGGAATGCCCGAGTGCGTTCGTGCCGTGGGTCGACGAGGACCTGCCGGGGCTCGCCGGCCTCAACCACCACCCCGCCGTCCATGAAGATCAACGAGTCGCCGACCTCCCGAGCGAAGCCGATCTCGTGGGTCACCACGATCATCGTCATCCCGTCGCGGGCCAGGTCCCGCATCACGTCCAGCACCTCACCGACCAGCTCCGGATCCAGCGCGCTGGTCGGCTCGTCGAAGAGCATCAGCTTCGGCCGCATGGCCAACGCGCGGGCGATCGCCACCCGCTGCTGCTGACCGCCGGAGAGCCGCCCCGGATAGGCTTGCGCCTTGTCGGCCAGGCCGACCCGGTCCAGCAGCGCCAGCGCCTGCTCGCGGACCGCGGCCTTCGGCTGCCGGCGGACCCGTAGCGGGGCCTCCATCACGTTGGCCAGAGCGCTCATGTGCGGGAAGAGGTTGAACCGCTGGAACACCATGCCGATCGCCTGCCGCTGCGCGGCCACCTCCCGGTCCGGCAGTTCGTGCAGCTTGCCGCCCCGCTCGCGGTAGCCGACCAGCGACCCGTCCACCCAGATCCGACCGCCGTCGATCTTCTCCAGATGGTTGATACAGCGCAGGAAGGTCGACTTTCCGGACCCGGACGGCCCGATCACGCAGCACACCTCACCGGGGCGCACCGCCAGGTCCACCCCGTTGAGCACGTCGAGCGACCCGAACGACTTGTGCACGTTCTCGGCGTACACCATCTGGTCGTCGGGCCCGGCGGCCGGCGCGGTCATCGCGTACCTCCGCTGGCCGCGGCGGCGGAACCGCGGGAGAACCGCCGTTCGAGGAACGACTGGCCGACCGTCAACACGCTGGTCAGCGCCAGATACCACAGGCACGCGGCGACCAGCATCGGGAACACCTGGAAGGTACGGGAACCGACCGCCGACAGTTGGAAGAACAACTCGTTGGTGACCGGTACGAAAGCCAGCAACGAGGTGTCCTTGAGCATGGCGGTCGTCTCGTTTCCGGTCGGCGGCACGATCACCCGCATCGCCTGCGGCAACACCACCCGGCGCAGCGTCAGCCCCTGCCTCATGCCGAGCGCGGCACAGGCCTCGGCCTGACCCGGGTCGACCGACTGGATACCGGCGCGGACGATCTCCGCCATGTACGCCGCCTCGGACAGCGCCAACCCGAGCAGCCCGGCGACGAAGCCACTGATCGCCGTCCGCGCGTCGAAGCCCCAGATCCGGGCCTCGAAATTGGTGACGCCGAACAGGGCACCGAGCTGACGGTCGAACGGCAGCCCGAATTCCAGCCGATCCCAGAGGATGCCGAGGTTGCCGAAGAGCACCAGCAGCACCACCCGGGGCACCGCCCGGAAGAACCAGGTGTACAGCCAGGCGACCCCGGCCAGGATCGGGTTTCCGGACAGCCGCATCACGGCGACCACGACACCGAGGGCGATGCCGATCACCATGGCGAGCAGCGTCATCGTGATGGTGGTCCGGACGCCTTCGACGATCGGCGGCCGGAACATGTTGTCGACCATGAACGACCACTGAAACCGGTCGTTGGTGACCAGCAGGTGGATGAACATCGCGGCGAGCACGGCGAGGACGCCGATCGCCACCCAGCGGCCCGGCCGGCGCACCGGCACCGCCTTGATCGGCTCCGGGCGGGTCCGGAGTGCCCCGGCGGGCTCGGAGCCGGGCCGGCCCACCGTCCCGGCTGGCTTGGCCTGGGCCTGGTCCGTCCCGGACGGCTCGACGCCGTCCGGGACGGATGAGGGGTTGTCCGCAGACATCGGTCAGCAGCTGCTACTCAGGGATTCACGGCCGGGTCGGTGATCCCGCCCGCCTCGACGCCCCAGTTGCCCAGCGCCTGCTCGTAGCTGCCATCGGCGATGACCGCTGCGAGCGCCTGGGCCACCGCCTCGGCGAACTCGACCTGCTCCTTGGCCACCACGTAGCCGTACGGGGCAGAGTCGTAGATGTCGCCGGACAGCTCCAGCTCCCCATTGGTCTGCTGCACCGCGTACGCGCAGACCGGCGAGTCGGCCAGCATCGCATCGTTCTTGGCGGAGACCACCGAGGCGGTCGCCTGGTCCTGGCCCTGGAACTGTTCGATGGTGATCTCGGGGTCGCCGGCGGCGGTGCAGGCCGCCGACCGGGCCTCGATGTCCTCCACCTGCACCGTGCCGGCCTGCACCGCCACCCGCTTGCCGCAGGCGGCGTCCGGGTCGACCGGTTCGCCGGTGCGCGACGCCCACTGGGTGCCGGCCGCGAAGTAGGACACCAAGTTCACCTGAGCTTTGCGCTCGTCGTTGATGGTGAACGAGGAGACCCCGATCTCGTACTTGCCGGACATCACCCCGGGGAGGATGTCGTCGAACTGGCTCGGCACGTACTCGGTGGTCAGGCCGAGCTTGCCGGCGACCGTGTTGAACAGGTCGACGTCGAAACCGACCACGGTGGCGCCGTCGGTGTCGAGGAACTCCGCCGGGGCGTAGGTCGCATCGACCCCGACCAGGATCTTGCCGTCGGCCTTGATCTCGTCCGGGACGAGCGCGGCCAGGTCGTCGTCCGGTGCGGCGCTCGGCGCGCCGCCGCCCGGTTGCTCGACGCTGTCCTGCTCGCCGCAGGCACCGAGGGTGAGCACGAGAGCGAGCGCGCCGAGCACCCCGGCGGCAGCCCGCCGGGTACGCTGATGGGCGATTGTCACGATTCCTCCGAGGGGTCGGGTCGTACCGGTGCCGGGTCAGGCGACACCCAGGTACGCCTCCTTGACGGCCGGGTCGTGCAGCAGTTCCGCGCCGGTGCCGGCCTTGACGATCCGGCCAGTCTCCAGCACGTACGCCCGGTGGGCGCGCGACAGCGCCTGCTGGGCGTTCTGCTCGACCAGCAGGACGGTGGTGCCCTGCTGGTTGATCTCCACGATGATGTCGAAGATCTGCTGGATCAGCATCGGTGCGAGCCCCATCGAGGGCTCGTCGAGCAGCAGCAGCTTCGGCCGGCTCATCAGCGCCCGGCCGACGGCGAGCATCTGCTGCTCGCCACCGGACAGGGTGCCGCCGTGCTGCTTGCTCCGCTCGGCCAGCCGGGGGAACAGACCTAGGACCCGTTCCAGGTCGGCGGCGATGCCGGCCCGGTCGCGTCGGGTGTACGCCCCCATGTCCAGGTTCTCCAGCACCGTCATACCGGGGAAGATCCCCCGGCCTTCCGGTGCCTGGCAGAGCCCACGGCGTACCCGCAGGTCGGCCCGGAGCTTGGAGATGTCCTCGCCCTCGAAGGTGATCTTGCCGGCGGCGATTGGCCGGATCCCGGAAATCGCCCGCATGGTGGTGGACTTGCCGGCGCCGTTGGCGCCGATCAGGGCGACGATCTCGCCCTCGTCGACCGTCAGGCTGATGCCGTGCAGCGCCTGGATCCGCCCGTAGAGCAGGCTGACGTCCTCGATCTCAAGCAGCATCGTCCGGCACTCCCAGGTAGGCGGCGATCACCCGGTGGTCGTCCCGCACATCGGCGGGCAGCCCGTCGGCAATCTTCTTTCCGAACTCCAACACCACGATCCGGTCGGTCACCCCCATGACCAGGCGCATGTCGTGCTCGATCAGCAGCACGGTGACGCCCCGGTCACGGATCTGGCGGATCAGCTGGAGCAGCTCCTCCTTCTCCGCCGGGTTGAATCCGGCCGCCGGCTCGTCCAGGCAGAGCAGTACCGGATCGGTCGCCAACGCCCGGGCAATTTCCAGGCGCCGCTGTTCGCCGTACGACAGGTTGCGGGCCATCTCGTCGATCCGCGGGCCGATCCCCACGAAGTCCAGCAGCGCACGGGCCTTCTCCCGGCCGTCACGCTCCTCGCGCCAGTGTCGCGGCAGCCGCAGCATCGCGGAGATGACGCTGGTCTTGTGATGGGCGTCGGCACCGACCTGGACGTTCTCCAGCGCGGTCATCTCCGGGAAGAGCCGGATGTTCTGGAACGTCCGGGCCATGCCCATCTTGGTGATCTGGTGACGCTTCTTGCCGACGATCCGCTGGCCGCGGAACCGGATCTCACCCTCGGTGGGCTGGTAGATACCGGTCATCGCGTTGAAGCAGGTCGTCTTGCCGGCCCCGTTCGGACCGATCAGGCCGAGGATCTCGCCCTTGTACAGGGTGAAGTCCACGTCGTTGAGGGCCACCACACCGCCGAAGCGCAGCGTGACATGGTCGACCTCCAGCAGCGGCTCCCGGGTCGGGCTGGTCGGCGGGCTGGTCTCGGTCGTCGGATCAACCACCGACGATCACCTCCTTGCGGCGATCCTTGAATTCGGCGGCTCTGCGTCTGTTGGCGATCAGGCCCTGCGGCCGGAAGATCATCATGATCACGAGGGTCAGGCCGAAGACCAGGAACCGGTACTCGTAGAGTTCGACACCGAACAGCTCGATGCCGCGGAAACGTTCGATCAGGTACGCGACCAGGCCGCCACCAACGATCGCGCCGACGATGTTGCCGGAGCCGCCGAGGATCACCGCAGCCAGGATGATGATCGAGTTGAGCAGTTCGAAGTTCTGCGAGCTGACAAAGTTCTGTTTGCCAGCGAACAGCGCCCCGGCGAGCCCGCCGATCGCCGCGCCCATGGCGAACGCCCACAGCTTGAACTTGAACGTCGGCACGCCCATCAACTGGGCGGCGTCCTCGTCCTCACGGATCGAGATCCAGGCCCGGCCGACCCGACTACGGCTGAGGTTGCCGACCAGGATCACCACGACGATGATCAGGGTGAGGACCAGCCAGTAGTACGGACGGGCATCGAGAACCCCGAAGACCGGTTCGCCGTCGGCGAACTCGCCCGGCGGGTGCGGAATCTGGTTGAGGCCCCGCTGGCCCTTGAGGAACTCGGAGCTCACCGCGGCGATCCGGATCATCTCGGCGAAACCGAGGGTGACGATCGCCAGGTAGTCGCCGCGCAACCGCAAGGTCGGGGTACCGAGCAGCAGACCGGAGATCATTGTGATGCCGATCGCCAGCGGCACCGCCGCCAGCCACGGCCACAGCGTCTTGAGATCGCTGCTGGGCGAGGTGAGCACCGCGACGGTGTAGGCACCGACCGCGAAGAACCCGAAGTAGCCGAGGTCCAGCAGGCCGGTAAAGCCAACCACGATGTTGAGCCCGACCGCCAGCAGCACGTAGATGGAGACGGTGAACAGCACCTGGGCGAAGTTCGACTCGGTGGTCGGGATCGGTCCGAGGTACTGGTAGAACTCCTTGTTCGGCAGCGCGTAGAAGAACACCACCACAGCGGCGATCAGCGCCCAACGGGCCCACTTCGGCATGTGGTGCCAGCGGTCGGAGAACTCGCCACGCGCATGGTGCAGCTTGGCTCGTATGCCTGTCATACCCGTGCCCTCCCCAGTGACTCGCCGAGCAGACCGGTCGGCCGGAACATCAGCAGGATGACCAGGACGGCGAAGGCAGCAAAGTCTTTCCACTGCGTACCGAAGAGTCCGGACGCGTAGTTCTCGACGACACCGAGCAGGAGACCGCCGAGCAACGCGCCACGCAGATTACCGATCCCACCGAGCACCGCGGCGGTGAAGGCCTTGAGCCCGAGCAGGAAGCCCACGCTGTAGGTCAGCACGCCGATCCGTACGTTGAAGAGCACGCCGGCGACACCGGCCATCACACCGCCCAGGATGAAGATGGTCATGATGACCCGGTCCTTGTTGACCCCCATCAGGGCAGCGGTGTTCGGGTCCTGGGCGACCGCCCGGACACCCCGACCGACCCGGCTGCGGTTGATGAAAAAGTCCAGGCCGACCATCATCACCAGGGCCGCACCCACGGTCAGCAGCTGCACCATGGTGATCGGCACATCGGCGATCTCGAACAACGGGACGTTGCTTACGATCGTCGGTAGACCCTGTGGCAACCGGCGGGTGTAGATGCCGAACGCCTCGGCCAGCACGATCGAGGCACCGATGGCGGTGATCAGGAATGCCAACGGCGGGGCGTTGCGTTGGCGCAGTGGCCGGTACGCCACCCGTTCGATCAGGGTCGCGGTGGCCGCCGAAGCTATCGCGGCCACAACCAGCGCGATCAGCAGATAGAAGATGATCGAGCCGACCCCGCTGACCTCGGAGTTCTGGGTGAGTCCGAGAGCTGTCCAGGTCCACAGCGCGGCGAAGGCACCGGCGATGAAGACCTCGGAGTGGGCGAAGTTGATGAGTCGCAGTACGCCGTAGACCAGTGTGTAACCTAGCGCGACCAAGGCATAGATGGCACCCTGGGTCAAGCCGGTAACGGTGAGCTCTCCGAAGTTCGAGAGCAATCCATTGACATTCAAGGAGGGTGCTCCATCGAGGGCTGGGAAAAGAGTCGGATGCGGCCGGGAGCGAGCTCCCGGCCGCACCCGCTAAAAGCTGAACTGCCGATTCGAACAAATCAGGACTTGGGGATCTCCTGGTCCGGCACGACCTCACCGTTGACAACCTTGAACGCCCAGACCACGACCTGGGCCGCGTCGAGCTCACCCTTGTCGTCGAACTTGTAGTTGGCCGCGACGCCTTCGCCCTCGTAGCCCTTCACGAACTTGAGCAGGGACTTACGGGTGGTGTTGCCCTCGCCGATGCCTTCGAGCAGGATGTGCGCCGCGTCGTAGGCGGTGTCGCTGTAGGTGCCCGGCAAGGTGCCGTGCAGCGCCTCGAAGTCGGCGGCGAAGCTTCCCCGAGCCTCGGTGGCCGGCTGGCACGGGCAGGTGAGGATGGTGCCCTCAGCCGCGGCCGCGCCGGCGGAGTCGATGAACGCATTGTCGTTGACGCCGTCGCCGGCGACCATGACGGCGGTGATGCCGGCGTCAGTGAGCTGCTTGCGGATCAGACCGGCCTCCTGGTAGTACCCACCGAAGAAGATTGCATCCACGTCGGCGGAGCGCACCTTCGTCACGGTGGCGGAGAAGTCGACCTGCTTGCCCTCGCCCTGGACCTTGTCGGAGTCGACAACCAGGTCACCGAGAAGGTTCTTGACCTCGTCGGCCAGACCGGCACCGTACGCCGACTGGTCGTCGATGACGAAGACCTTCTTGGCACCCAACACGTCGCGCAGGTAGATGCCGGCGCCCGGGCCCTGGCTCAGGTCGTTGCCGACGCCCCGGAAGAAGGTCGGCCAACCCTGCTCGGCCAGGCTCGGCCGGGTCGCCGACGGGGTGATGGTGACCAGACCGGCCTCGGCGAACAGCGGACCGGCCGCCTCCGACTCACCCGAGTACGCCGGGCCGACGATGCCGAGCATCTTCTCGTCGTCGATGGCGCGCTGGGCCAGACCGGGCGCCTGGTCCGGGCTGCCCTGCGAGTCCAGGCCGACCAGCTCGACGGTGCAGTCCGGGTTCTCCTCGTTGTACTGCTCCACCGCGAGCGCGGCACCGTTGCGCTCGTTGATGCCCAGCGCCGCCGAAGGACCGGTCAGCGCCCCGAAAAAGGCGATCTTGTAACCACACCCATCGCCGCCAGCTTCCGTGGTGTCGCCGTCGCCGCTGCTGCAGGCGGCGCCGCTCGCGACGAGCGCCGCCATGGCGACGCCGCCGAGCAGGCGGACAAGATTACGCTTCAAGGCTCGAAACCCTCCTAGATCCAATTGGCCCGAACCACCCACTGCCGATTGGCTCTTGCGGGAAGCACGCACCCGGCCGCTATGCCGGCCTTGGGGCGGGACGCTATCCCACCTTCCGGGCACCCCGTAAGGTCAGAGAAGGGCCGTTGACGAAAACGTTACGTACGGCGATCCCGGAACTCCCTCGGCTGTAACACGACGCCTCGACCGGGCACGTTCTCTCTGGTCAGGCAGCTACAGAGCTTGAAGGGTTGATGTTCGTCGGCTTGTCGGCGTGATCCGGGTCGATGCGCGGCGGCAAGCGGTCCAGGAACGGGCCGTGGCCATGTTCGTCGAGGACCGGCCGACCGCAGAGTTCGCACCTGAGCTGCGGGTTTCGGAGCAGTCGGTGTGGGCGGCGACGGCGGTGAGGTCTGCCTGCGACCTCGACAGCGTGGACGGTTGATGTGGCGCGTGTCCGGCTGCACCGTGGGCGGGCAGGTGAACGCGGCAGTTTCAGCGAGGACGACTACCTCGCGTTCCTCGACAGGTCCATCAGCGCCTCGCCGCGCCGACCGTGCTGGTCCGGGACGACCTGAACACGCACGTCAGCCTGCGGATGCGTGCCCTCATCGCGGCCCGTGACTGGCTGACGGTCGTACGGCTGCCCACCTACGCGCCGGACCTCAACCCGACCGAGGGCGTCGGGGCGTGGACGAAACGCGGGATCGCCAACATCGCCGTCCACGGCGTCGACCACCTCGCTGACCTCGTCAGGCAACGGCTACGCGCGTGCCAGCAGCAACCCGACCTGCTCGCGGGCTTCCTCGCCTACACCGGATTGACCCTCGATCCAGAACCACCATGACCGAGCAGACGTCAACCTTTCAACCTCTGCAGCGAGCTACCGCCGATCGCTGGACGGCGATCGGCGGGGCGGTCACTACGCCGGCGGCGTCGGGTTGTCACCAGGGGTTTCGGCCAGGATCCGCTCCGCGACGTCGCGCATCGTCATCCGATGGTCCATCGCCATCCGCTGAATCCACTTGAACGCCTGCGGTTCCGTCATGCCGTACGAGGTCATCAGCATGCCCTTGGCCCGCTCGACGACCTTGCGGGTCTCCAGCCGGTCGGTCAACCCGGCGACCTCGGACTCCAGCGCGGCGACCTCGCTGTACCGGGACAGGGCGATCTCGATCGCCGGCACCAGGTCGCTCTTCTGGAACGGCTTCACCAGGTACGCCATCGCGCCAGCCGCCCGCGCCCGCTCCACCAGATCACGCTGGCTGAAGGCGGTGAGGATCACCACCGGGGCGATCCGCCCGCCCGCGATCCGCTCGGCCGCCGCCAGGCCATCCATGATTGGCATCTTGATGTCGAGGATCACCAGGTCGGGCTTGAGTTCCTCGGCGAGTCGCACCGCCGTCTCACCGTCGCCGGCCTCCCCGACGACGTCGTAGCCCTCCTCGACGAGCATCTCCGCCAGATCGAGCCGGATCAGTGCCTCGTCCTCTGCGATCAGTACCCGCCTGCGCTCGGCACCCGCCTGCGTGTCGGCCACGAACCCCTACCCCCACACTTGCCACCCGACACCCACCGGGTTGGGTGTCACCGCCTTCAGCGTAGTAGGTAGGCTTGGCACAGCCAGGCCCCAGACCCGACAAAGGTCCCCGTACTCCAACCGGTAGAGAGGCGGAGCTCAAACCTCCGACAGTGTGGGTTCGAATCCCACCGGGGGCACCACCCACCTGGAGCGCCCTGACAGCGGTTCTGCGGTCAGGGCCACCCACCCGTCCGGCGGGAAGACAGCCTGTCGAGTTGTCCGGAGTCGACGATGCCCGGTAGCCGGGTCCGAGGTTCAACCTGACGCCGGACGGGAAGGCTGGTTCGAGACCGCGCACCCCTCGGACCGGGAGGCCTTCATGCGTACCCTGCTCATCGTCGTCGGCATCGTCGCGGCAGTACTGCTGCTGCTCGGCGCGATCCTGGAAGCCCTCCGGATCCTGTTGGTCATCGGTCTGGTCGGCCTCGCGGTGGTACTCGCGCTGGGCCTGGTCGACCGGGGCCGCACCCGCGTCTGACCGGTGGTCGAAGCGGCCTGGCCCCGCCTCGATCGCCGGTCGCTGGTTGAGCAGGTGGCGTACGCTCGGGCCGGCCGACAGGGTCCGGCGGCGCGTTGCCACTGCTGCCGGCACAGCGGAGAGCAGGGAAGATGGAACTAGTCATTGCACTGTTTTGCCTGATATCTATAGTTGTGGTGGCTTTTGCCGGATACGGCGTGGCTGTTTACAACGGCCTGGTCACCGCGCGCAACGCGTTCCGCAACGCGTTCTCCCAGATCGACGTCCAGTTGACCCGCCGACACGACCTCATTCCCAACCTCGTCGAGGTCGCCAAGGGGTACATGAAGCACGAGCGCGAGACGCTCGAAGCGGTGATCGCCGCCCGTAGCGGGGCCGTCAACGCCCAGTCCGCCGCCACCGGCAACCCCGGCGACCCGGCCGCGATGCAGCAGCTCGCCGGCGCGGAGAACATGCTGACCCAGAGCCTGGGCCGGCTCTTCGCGCTCTCCGAGGCGTACCCGGACCTCAAGGCCAACCAGAACATGATGCAGCTGACCGAGGAGCTGACCTCCACCGAGAACCGGGTCGCCTTCGCCCGGCAGGCGTACAACGACGCCGTCATGAACTACAACAACAAGCGGGAGCGGTTCCCCGGCAGCATGGTGGCGAACATGTTTTCCTTCGGCCCGGCCGCACCGTTCGAGGTCGAGGATCCGCAGCAGCGGCAGGCCCCCCAGGTGAACTTCTGACGAGATGAACTTCTTCGAACGTCAACGCCAGGTGCGACGGGTCTCCGCCCGCCTGGTCGGACTCTTCGTGGTCGCCGTCATCGGCATCGTCGCCGTCGTGGCCCTCGCCGCGGTCGTCGTCTTCGACGGTGCCTCGATGCCTCCGGCCCAGCTCGCCGGGCTGCTGACGGTCACCAGCCTGCTGACCGTCGCGGTTATCGGCCTGGCCGCGCTGTTCCGGACCGTCACGCTGCGCGGGGGCGGCGGCCGGGTCGCCCGTGAACTGGGCGGGGTGCTGGTGCCGCCGGACACCACCGATCCGCAGCTGCGCCGGCTGCGCAACGTGGTCGAGGAAATCTCCATCGCGTCCGGCGTACCGGTGCCCGAGGTCTACCTGCTGCCGCACGAGGAGGGGATCAACGCCTTCGCCGCCGGCTGGTCCACCTCGGACGCGGCCATCGCGGTGACCCGGGGCACCCTGGAGCGGCTCAATCGTGACGAGTTGCAGGGCGTCATCGCGCACGAGTTCAGCCATGTCGTCAACGGCGACATGCGGCTCAACATCCGGCTGATGGGCCTGCTCTTCGGCATCCTGTTCCTGGCGGTGATCGGGCGCGGGCTGCTGCGCACCGGCTTCGTCAGCGGCGGACGCTCCCGTGGTGACAACAAGGGCGGCAACCCGCTGCCGCTGATCGGGCTGGCCATGGTGGCCGCCGGCTACATCGGAGTGCTGGTCGGTCGGCTGATCAAGGCGTCGGTGTCCCGCCAGCGCGAGTACCTGGCGGACGCCTCGGCCGTGCAGTTCACCCGGCAGACCGCCGGGCTGGCCGGCGCGTTGAAGAAGATCGGCGGGCTGCCGGCCGGGTCGAAGCTGGCGAACCCGAAGTCCGAAGAGGTCGGCCACATGCTCTTCGGCTCCGGAGCACGGCTGTCGGCGCTGTTCGCCACGCACCCGCCGCTACCGGAACGGATCAAGGCGCTCGACCCCAGCTTCGACCCGGCCGAGTTGGCCGCGCTGTCTCAGCGCTGGGCGGCGGCACCGCCGTCCGGCCTGGCCGAAGACCGAGCCCTCGGGCTCACCGGAGACCGGGCACCCCGAGCCACCGGAGACGGCCCGACCGGCAACGGTGCCCTGCCCGACGCCGACGCCCGGGTCCGGGTCGATCCGGCGGAGGTCCTCGACCGGATCGGCGCCACACCGCCGGCCGCCTACCCGCACGCCGCCGACCTGCTCTCCCGAATCCCGTCGGCGCTGCTGGATCAGGCGCACCGGCCGGACGCCGTGGTCCCGTTGATCCTCGGGCTGCTGTTGTCGGCCGATCCGCAGGTGCGCGCCCGGCAGCACGCGGAGATCTTCGAACGGCACGGCAAGGCGCTCGCCGACACGACCTGGCAGGCCGGTCACGCCACCGCCGGGCTGCATCCGCTACTGCGGCTGCCGCTGGCCGAGGTCGCCTTCCCGGCGTTGACCGCCCGCCCGCCGGCCGAGCGGGACGCGGTCGCCGACGCGATGGCCACCCTGGTCCGGGCCGACGGACGGATCAGCGTCTTCGAATACTGCCTGTCCCGGCTGGTCGGCGACGAGCTTCGGGAGTCGCTCACGCCCTCGTCGCGGTCGGGCAACGGCCGGGGTACGTTACGCGGCGCGCGACGGGAGGTGGGGACGCTGTTCAGCGTCCTCGCCCAGGCCGGGCACCCGGACCCGGCCACCGCCGAGCGGGCCTTCGCCGCCGGTACGGCGCAGACCCTCCCCCAGTCCGACGTACGGTTCTCCGCACCGGCCAACGGTGTGCTGGAGTTGGAGTCGGCCTGGCCGCAGCTCGACGGGCTGCGGCCGGCGGAAAAGGCCCGGCTGGTCACCGGCGCCGTCGCCGTGATCAGCCACGACGGCGTGATGACCGTCCCGGAGATCGAGCTGCTGCGGACCATCTGCCTGATCCTGCACAGCCCGCTGCCGCCGCTGCCGGTGCCGGTACCGGCCTGACCAGCACACGCAGCCGGCCTGGGCGCGGACGCAGAGACAGGAGCCCTGCGGGAGTTGGCGGGGTTACCGCCGCCCTGCGCGTCGGCTGAGCCGAGGGCTGTCGTCGGGCCGCTGCTTTGACCGGCTTGCCGGCTGTCGCAGGCCGCGCAGCGCCTCATCGAGGTGAGGCTGAGATACCTTACGTCTGCGTTTTAGGGTCTCTCAGCCTCACCTCGATGTTGGCGGATGAAGAGCGGAAGCGATGCGGGCACCGGCCTCGAGACGGCGGTGGTCTACCGGGGGCAGATGCACGACGCCATCCTGGCGATAGGCTTCCGCCCCGAAGTACGGATCGCGAAGGTACGCCGTACCGTCAGTCTGCCCGACAGCGTGCTGTACGTCGCCGACGTCGCCGACCTCGGCACGTTCCTTGAGCTGCCCCGACGGCGGGCGAACGCAGCAGCCCTGGAGGCACCCGGGCACCCACCAGGTCACCCTCGTCCGGCGCGGCTGCGCAGGCCGAGCTGGCGGCGTTCGTCGCCACGGCCGGGGATCGCGGGCGTCCCGTACCGGTGAAACGTACGCTTCGCTGGTCCGCGCGGGTGTCACCAGTTGTGCATGCTGCCGTCGGTGAGTCGGTTCACCGGCAGCGACGCCGGCTGGTACGGGTACCGGGCGGCCGCGGACTCGTCGATGTCGACGCCGAGCCCGGGTTCCTCGCCGGGATGCAGGTAGCCGTCGGCGAAATGATACGAGTGCGGGAAGACCGCGTCGGTGGCCTCGGTGTGCCGCATGTACTCCTGCAGGCCGAAGTTGGGGATGCTCAGGTCGACGTGCAGCGCCGCCGCCATGCAGACCGGCGACAGGTCGGTGGCGCCGTGCGATCCGCTGCGGACGTGGTGCAGCGCGGCCAGGTCGAAGATCCGGCGCAGGTGGCTGATGCCGCCGGCGCGTACCACCGTGGTCCGGATGTAGTCGATCAGTTGTTCCTTGATCAGCTGCTGGCAGTCGAAGATGGAGTTGAAGACCTCGCCGACGGCGATCGGCGTGGTGGTGTGCTGGCGGATCAGCCGGAAGCCCTCCTGCAGCTCGGCCGGGACCGGGTCCTCCAGCCAGGTCAGCCGGTACGGCTCCAGGTCCTTGCCGAGCCGGGCGGCCTCGATCGGGGTGAGCCGGTGGTGCGCATCGTGCAGCAGCTTCAGGTGCGGGCCGAACTCGTCGCGTACCGCGGCGAAGACCTGCGGGGTGTGGACCAGGTAGCGTTCGGTGGACCAGGTGGTCTCGGTGGGGACAGCGGCGTCGGCCGGCTCGTAGAACATCCGGTCCTTGCCGACGCCGTAGGTGGCTGGCAGGCCCGGGACGGCGGTCTGCACCCGGACCGCCCGGTAGCCGAGGTCGACGTAGCGGGCCACCTCGGCGAGCACCTCGGGGACGGTCTCGGCGTTGGCGTGGCCGTAGACGGTGACGCCGTCGCGGCACCGGCCGCCGAGCAACTGGTAGACCGGCAGCCCGGCAACCTTTCCTTTGATGTCCCACAGTGCGGTGTCCACTGCGGCGATCGCGCTCATCGTGACCGGTCCGCGCCGCCAGTAGGCGCCCCGGTACAGGTACTGCCAGGTGTCCTCGATCCGGGCGGCGTCGCGCCCGATCAGCGTCGGTACGACGTGGTCGCGCAGGTAGCTGGCGACGGCGAGTTCGCGGCCGTTGAGCGTGGCGTCGCCGACTCCGGTCACTCCGTCTTCAGTGACGATCTTCAGGGTGACGAAGTTGCGTCCCGGACAGGTCACGATCACCCGGGCGTCCACGATCCGCATCAGCCAGACTCCTCGCGTCGACGGCGGCGGGCTGCCACCGGTACGCCGCAGAGGTTAGCCGAACTCTTGACTCGGAGTTCATCGATCTCTAACTTGACCGCAAGAGTTTCCAGCAAGTTTCAAACTTCTTACAGCAAAGAAGGCGGAGCTTGCGGACGTCACCCGCTTGGAGGAACCGCCGTGCCCCACGACACCGTCCCGGGTAGCCGCCCACCCGAGCCCCGACCCGGCCCCCCGACCAGTAGACACCCCATCCGCCGTCGGCGGCGGTTGCTCGCCGGCCTCGCCGTGCTCACCCTGCTGCTCAGCGGTGCCGTGGTCACCGCCGGCGCCACCACCCGGAGCACTGCCGCCGACGCCGCGCCGCAGGGCGACCGCGACGTCACGGCCGTACTGTTCTCCTGGCGGTTCGACTCGATCGCCCGCGAGTGCCGCGACACCCTCGGCCCGCTCGGCTACGGCTACGTCCAGGTCTCCCCGCCACAGGAACACATCCAGGGTGGCCAGTGGTGGACCGCGTACCAACCGGTCAGCTACGCCATCGCCGGCCGCCTCGGTGACCGGACCGCGTTCAAGGCGATGATCGACACCTGCCACGGCGCCGGGGTGAAGGTGATCGTCGACGCCGTCGTCAACCACATGAGTGCCGGGCAGGGCACCGGCAGCGGCGGTACGGCGTACACCAAGTACAACTATCCCGGCGTCTACCAGGAGCAGGACTTCCACTCCTGCCGCAGCCGGATCGCCGACTACCGCAGCCGCTACGACGTGCAGGAGTGCGAGCTCGTCGACCTGTCCGACCTGCACACTGGCAGCGACTACGTACGGACCCGGATCGCCGCGTACCTGTCGGACCTGCTCTCCCTCGGCGTGGACGGTTTCCGCATCGACGCGGCCAAGCACATCGCCGCCACCGACCTGGCCGCCATCCGGTCGAAGATGAGCAACCCCAACGCCTACTGGGTGCAGGAGGTCATCCACGGCGGCGGCGAGGCCGTGCAGCCCGAGGAGTACCTCGGCAGCGGCGACGTGCAGGAGTTCCGCTACGCCCGGGACCTGCGCCGGATCTTCCTCGACGAACGGCTCGCCTATCTGCGCGACATCGGACCGGCCTGGGGCTACCTGCCCGGCGACCGGGCCGGGGTCTTCGTCGACAACCACGACACCGAGCGTGGCGGCGACACCCTCAACCACACCAACGGCTCGGCGTACACCCTGGCCAGCGTCTTCACCCTGGCCTGGAACTACGGGTCGCCGCACGTGCACTCCGGCTACGACTTCACCAACTTCGACGCCGGCCCACCCAACGGCGGCACCGTCGTCGCCTGCTACGCCGATGGCTGGCGCTGCCAGCACGCGTGGCGGCAGATCGCCAACATGGTCAAGTTCCGCACCGCCGCGCACGGCACCGGCGTCGTCAACTGGTGGGACAACGGCAACAACCAGATCGCGTTCGGCCGCGGCGACCGGGCGTACGTGGCGATCAACAAGGAGGGGTCGGCGCTGACCCGCACCTTTCAGACGTCGTTGCCCGCCGGCAGCTACTGCGACGTGCAGCACGGCGATCCGACGCCGGGCGGCGGCTGCACCGGGCCGACCGTGACCGTCGACGCGACCGGCCGGTTCACCGCCAGCGTGCCGGCGAACGACGCCGTCGCGATCCACGTCGGCGCCCCGGCCGGGCCGGCCCCGTCGCCGACCGGTGGCACGACCAGCTCGCCGCCGCCGAGCGGAGCCAGCACGGCCGCGTTCGCAGTGACCGCCAGCACCGTCTGGGGGCAGAACATCTTCGTCGTCGGTGACCACAGCACGCTCGGCGGCTGGGACCCGGCCCGGGCGGTGCCGCTGTCGTCGGCCAGCTACCCGGTCTGGCGAGGCACGGTCAGCCTGCCGGCCGGCACCACGTTCGCCTACAAGTATCTGCGCCGCGACGCCGCCGGAACGGTGACCTGGGAGAACGGCGGCAACCGCACCGCGACCGCACCGGCCAGCGGGACGGTCACCCTGAGCGACACCTGGCGGAGCTGATTCGCCGTACGGGAAGATCGCGGCCGGGTGCCGGGTTGGGCTGGAGTGTGATCGACGTACCGCTCTCCGTCCTCGACCTGGCCCCGGTCGCCGCCGCCGGTAGCACCGGCGAGGCGCTGGCACACACCACCGCACTCGCCCGCCGGACCGAACAGCTCGGCTACCACCGGTTCTGGGTGGCCGAACACCACAACATGCCGGCCATCGCCAGCGCCGCGCCACCCGTGCTGCTCGCCCACCTCGCGGCGGCCACCTCGACGATCCGGGTCGGCTCCGGCGGGGTAATGCTGCCCAACCATCCGCCGCTGGTGGTCGCCGAGCAGTTCGGCACGTTGGAGGCGCTGCACCCGGGCCGCATCGACCTGGGTATCGGCCGGGCACCCGGCACCGATCAGGCCACGGCACTGGCGCTACGTCGGACGATGGCCGGCCTGAACGCCGAGGCGTTCCCGCAGGAGCTGGCCGCCCTGATCGGCTTCTTCCGGGGCGATCCGGGGCCGATCACCGCCACGCCGGGCGCGGGCGAGATGCCGGCGATCTGGCTGCTCGGCTCCAGCGGGTTCAGCGCCCAGCTCGCCGGCACCCTCGGCCTGCCGTTCTCCTTCGCGCACCATTTCAGCCCGGCGAACACGCTGCCGGCGCTGGCCCTGTACCGGCAGCACTTCCGTCCCTCGGTCTGGTTGGACAAGCCGTACGCGATGGTGGCCGTCAACGTGGTCTGTGCCGAGACCGACGAGCGGGCAGAGTGGTTGTCCGGCCCGGCCGGGCTGTCGTTTCTGCGGCTGCGCTCCGGACGGCCCGAGCCGCTGGCCAGCCCGCAGGAGGCTGCGGACTACCCGTACACCGAGTTCGAGCGGGAGTTCGTCCGACAGCGCCGCGACGGCCAGGCGATCGGCTCGCCGACCACCGTCCGTAGGGCATTGACCGCGCTACGCGAGCAGACCCAGGCCGACGAGCTGATGTTGACCACGTTGGTCTATGACATCGACGACCGCGCCCGCTCGTTCGAACTGGTGGTGGCCGACCCGGATGATGATCAATAGCCGGAAACAGGACCTTCATCAGCTGGTCACCGCCGCGCGATCCACGGCTGGCACTCTTCTTGGCAGGTGATGGTTCGACGCACGAGATCACGCGTGGGGTGGATGTCGTCGCGTCCGCAGGCGGGGGACTGGGTTCCGGTCCCCCGCCTGCGTTTGTCTGCAGCGCAAGCCGCAAGATCAGCTCAGCGCAGGTAGACGTTCGGCGTCGGTGGGGTCGCCATGTTGTTGCCGATGAAGAACGACGGGTGCGGCGGCTGGTTGTAGGCGGTGTTCTGCCAGGCGATCGCCACCCGGTACTGCGGGTCGTGCATCAGGGTGTGGACACGGCGGTCGGTGGAGTGCGGCGTGGCGTAGATCCGCAACGCTCGCGAGTCGCCGGTCCGCCAGATCACCTCCTCCCGCCAGTCGCCGAGCAGGTCGGCCGACAGCGCCGGGGTGGCCTTCGTACCGTTGTTGGACGCCACGTCGGAGCCGGTGAGCAGCCGGGTGTCGCCGGAGGTGCCGTACTTGTCGATCCGGGTCTGATCCAGCAGTTCACGTACCGGGTCGCCGTCCCACCAGATCACGAAGTTGATCGACGACGGCTTGCGTCCGACGTTGCCACCCGACGGCGAGCGCAGCTCACCGACCGCCGACGACCACGACTCGGCGCCGGCACTGCCGGCCCAGATGTCCGCCGACACCCCCCGGCCGTTGTCGCCACCGGTCGGGGTCTGCCAGATGATCTGACCGGTCCGCGCGTCGATCAGCGCCGACGACGGCTTGGCGCCGTCCTCCTGCACCTTGAAGTACTCCAGCCCGGCCCGGCCCGGATCGAGGTCACCGACGTGGCCGGCGTCGCCGTGGTTGAGGCTGGAGTTCCACAGCCCACGGCCGTTGTCGTCGATGGTGGCACCACCGAAGACGATCTCGTCGCGACCGTCACGGTCCACGTCGGCGATCGACAACGCGTGGTTGCCCTGCCCGGCGTAGCCGCCGTTGCCGGAGTTGTTGGAGTCGAACACCCAGCGCTGGGTCAGGCTCCCGCCCCGGAAGTCCCAGGCGGCGATGACCGTACGGGTGTAGTAGCCCCGCGACATGATCAGCGACGGACGCTGGCCGTCCAGGTACGCCGTGCCGGCCAGGAACCGGTCCACCCGGTTGCCGTACGAGTCGCCCCAGGACGAGACGGTGCCCCGGGCGGGCAGGTAGTTGACGGTGGACATCGCCGCCCCGGTCTGGCCGTTGAACATGGTCAGGAACTCCGGCCCGGACAACACGTAGCCCGACGAGTTGCGATAGTCGGCGCTGGTGGAGCCGATCGCGGTGCCGCGACCGTCGCGGGTGCCGTCGGCGGTCTTCATCGCCACCTCGGCGCGACCGTCACCGTCGTAGTCGTAGACCTGGAACTGGGTGTAGTGGGCGCCTGCCCGGATGTTGCGACCGAGATCGATGCGCCACAACCGGGTCCCGGACAGCTCGTACGCGTCGACGTAGACGTTGCCGGTGTAGCCGGACTGTGAGTTGTCCTTGGCGTTGGAGGGGTCCCACTTGAGCACGATCTCGTACTGGCCGTCGCCGTCGAGGTCACCGACGCTGGCATCGTTCGCGGAGTAGGTGTAGGCACCCCCGGACGGGGTGGTGCCGCCCGGCGGCACCTGCAGCGGCACGTCGAGATAGCCGTTGGCGAAGGTGAGTGATGCCGGCGACGGGGCCTGCTCGGTGCCGTCGACCACCGCGCGCACGGTGTAGCTGGCATTCGACGCGGCGCCGGAGTCGTAGTAGTTGGTCGAGGTGGTCACCGGTGACGAGGTGACCCGGGTGGTGCCGCGGTAGACGTGGAATCCGAGGTTGGCCGCCTCGGTGCCGAGCAGCCGCCAGGAGACCAGGTTGCCGGCGCCGGAGCGGACGCTGATCACGCCCCGGTCGAGGTTCTCCATCTGCTTGGCTCCCGGGCCGGGCGGTGGCGGGGAGGTCGGTGGCGGTGGGGTCGTGGGCGGCGGCGGTGCCGTGGTGGGCGGCGGCGCTGTCGTCGGTGGTGGCCCTGTCGTGGGTGGTGGCCCGCCGGTGGTCGGCGCGACGCCGCCGGTGCAGGTGGTCCCGTTGAGGGCGAAGCTCGTCGGCACCGGGTTGCTGCCGGTCCAGCTGCCGTTGAAGCCGAACTCGGTGCTGGCGTTGGTAGCCAGGTTGCCGTTGTAGCTGACGTTGTCGGCGCTCACCTGGGCACCGCTGGAGCTGATGGTGGCGTTCCAGGCCTGGGTGATGGTCTGCCCGGCACCGAAGCTCCAGGTCAGCCGCCACGACGAAACCGGATCGCCGAGGTTGCGGATGGTGACGCTGGCGCCGAATCCGCCGGGCCACTCGCTGGTGACGCGGTAGTCCACGGCGCAACCGGCGGCCGCGGCGGCAGAGGTGGCGGCGACGGTGGTCAACACCCCCGCGCCGACGGTCAGTGTGACGACCGTCGCGGCGGCGAGCAGGGACCGGTGGGAGGTACGGAGGCTGGACGATGGACGGTGGAGATTGTGCATGGGATCTCCGAGAGCGTACGGGCACCGCCGGCCCGGCGGACAGCCCGGCATTGCCCGGCCGGGTAGGTACGCCGGTGGCGTGTGCGGATCGGCTCGACCGCTTCACGAGCGAGCGTCGACGGTTGGCTCCCGTGCAGCCCCAATGCTAGGGCAACCGCTTTCCTCCTATCAATCGTCGCCGATCACTGAAACTCGGCCGATCCGCCGGAGCCCACGCCGTACTCGGGCCTGCTCGCGCAGCACCACCACCCCACCGGCTTCGACGGTCACCGGACCACCCGCCGGCCGGCCGCTGGCCAGATCATCGCCCCAGGCGTCGACCTCGGCGGCGGTGGACCCGTGGTTGAACAGGAACAACCAGCGCCGGTCACCAGACACCCTGCGTACCGCTTCGACACCGGCCGGTGCCCCGGGCAGCACCGGCGCGACCCGGGCCTCGGCCGCCGCCACTGCCAACAGGCCCCGGTAGGCGTCGTCGTCCAGCCGGGTTGACAGGTACCAGGCGGTGCCGGCACCCACCCGCCGGCGGGTCACCGCTGGCGCACCGGCGAGCGGCCCGTCGCGGTACGCCAGCACCGGATCGGCGCCGTACGTGGCGCACCGCTCCTGCCAGAGCCGACCGGACCGACCACCGGTCAGCGCCACTGTGGCGCCGGGCCCAAGTGGCAGGAACTCCTCCGCGCGGACGCCGAGCAGGTCCCGCAGCGCGCCCGGGTATCCGCCGAGCCGCACCCGGGCGTACTGGTCCGCCACCCCGGACAGGTAGCTGACCACCAGGTGCCCGCCGGCGTGCACCCACCGACCGAGCTCGTCGGCGAACTCATCACTCATCAGGTAGAGGGCGGGCAGCACCAGCATCCGGTAACCGGTCAGGTCCAGCTGCCCCGCCGCCGGGCAGACGAAGTCGGTGAGGATGCCGCAGCGCCACAACGCCCGGTGCGCGGCGGCCACCTCGTCGGCGTACTCGATGTGCCGCGACGGCAGCCCGGGGTGTTGCAGCGCCCAGCCGCTGGCGGCGTCCCAACCGATCGCGACCTGGGCAGGCACCTCCCCCTCGTCGGTCTCCGCCAGTCGCTCCAGTAGCTTGCCGAGGCGCACCGTCGTCTGGAACGTCCGGCTGTCCGCCCCGGCGTGCGGCACCATCGCCGAGTGAAACGCCTCGGCGCCGCCGCGCGACGCCCGCCACTGGAAGAACATCGCCCCTCGGGACCCCCGGGCGATGTGGGCGATGCTGTGCCGCAGCATTCGGTCCGGCTCCTTGGCGTACGCGACGCCCTCGGCGTACCGGTGGATGAGGTTGGGTGCGCTCTCCATCAGCAGCCACGGTCGACGCCCGGACCACGACCGGGCCAGGTCGCCGGCGAGCGCGGTCTGCTCCTCGGCCCGCCGGTCGGTCTCGCCCGGATAGTGGTCGATCGCCACCAGGTCGACCTCGCGCGACCACCGGGCGTGGTCGACCGGCACCCAGTCGCCGAGCACGTAGTTGGTGGTGACCGGCACCTGCGGGGTGATCCGGCGTAGCAGGTCGCGCTGGTCGAGGTACGCGGCGAGCAGCTCGTCGGACCAGAACCGCCGGAAGTCCAGCGCCTGGGTCGGGTTGGACAGGTACTGGGTGGCACGCGGGGTGTCGACCTGGGCCCAGTCGGAGTAGCACTGGCTCCAGAACGCACCGGTCCACGCGTCGTTGAGAGCGGCCAGGTCGCCGTAGCGGTCCCGCAGCCAGCGCCGGAACGCTTCGGCCGTGTGCGGGCAGTGGCAGATGGTGCCGTACTCGTTGTGCACGTGCCACATCGCCAGCGCCGGATGGTCGCGGTAGCGCTCGGCGAGCATCGTCGCGATAGTACGGGCGGCGTCGCGGTACGCCGGGGTGGCCGCGCAGTAGGTGTCCCGGCTGCCGTGGTGCAGCCGCACTCCGTCGGCGGTGACCGGCAACGCGTCGGGGTGGGCCAGGGAGAACCACGGTGGTGGCGAGGCGGTCGGCGTGGCCAGCGCCACCTTGATCCCGCCGCCGTGCAGCAGGTCGAGCAGCCGGTCCAGCCAGTCGGCGGTGTACTGCCCCGGTCGTGGTTCGAGCCGGGACCAGGCGAACACCCCGACGGTCACCAGGTTGACCCTGGCCTGGCGCATCAGGGACACGTCGTCGCGCCAGGTGGACTCCGGCCACTGTTCGGGGTTGTAGTCCCCGCCGTAGCAGAGCCCGTCGAGTCCTGTCGGCCAGCGCATCGGTGGCCCCCTTCGCCGTTGACAGTTTGTTGGGTTAGCAAAGAAACTAATTTAGTCGCCCCCATGCCGGTGGATCCATCAGGGAGCATCGAGCGCCGGACCAGTCGAGGAGACCGCATGCCGTACCGTCCGCCCCTGGTCCCCCACGAGACCTTCGTCGCCGACCCGCCCGACCTTCCGGTCCGCGCGCCGGGCGAGCAGGGCCTGTCCGCGCTGGTGCGCGCCGAGGTGCTCAGCGCCGACACGAGCGGGGTGACCTGCAAGGGCAGCACCGCCGACGGCGACTCGTTGACGGTGTCGGTGAGCGCCGCCGCCGAAGGGGTGATCCGGGTACGGCTCAGCGCCGACCCGCACGCCCGCAGCCGCTCCGCGCGGGCGCTGCCGCTGATCGCCGCGTCGGTGCAACCGGCGAGGATCACCGCCAGCGACGACCTGATCCGCATCGACGCCGGACCAGTGGTGGCCGAGCTCCGCCTCGACCCGTGGCACCTGCGTTTCCTCGACCCCCAGGGCCGGGTGCTGGTGAGCCAGAATCGCGGTGAGCGCGACATCAGCGGCCGGTTGCGGACCCTGCCGTTCGGGCGGTCCCTGGTCGACGGCACGGTCGCCGCGTACCACGAGTGTTTCGACGCCCCCGGCGACGAACGGTTCGTCGGTCTCGGCGAGAAGTTCACCCGGCTGGACAAACGCGGCCAGCGGGCTCTGATGTGGAACTTCGACGCCTTCGGCGCGGAGTCGGACCGCTCGCACAAGAACATCCCGCTCTACCTGTCCGACCGGGGCTACGGCGTGCTGGTCGACAGCGGAATGCCGGTCGAGTTCGACATCTGCGCGTCAACGCACAGCTGCGTACAGATCCTGGTACCGGACGACCTGATCGACTACTACGTCATCGCCGGCCCGACTCCGGCCCAGATCCTGGACCGCTACGACGGGCTGACCAGCCGGCCGGCGTTGCCGCCGAAGTGGGCGTTCGGCACCTGGATCTCGTCCGGCTTCTACGTCGACACCCAGGAGAAGGTCCTCGACCGGGCCCGGCGCATCCGAGCTGACGGCATCCCGTGCGACGTACTGCACCTGGACTGCTACTGGCAGGCCGACGGCGCCTGGTCGGACATGGCCTGGGACGCGGCCAACTTCCCCGATCCGGCCGGCATGCTGGCCACCCTCACCGAGCAGGGCTTCAAGGTCAGCCTCTGGATGAACCCGTACCTCATGACCGGCAGTCCGGTCTTCGCCCAGGCCGACGCCGCCGGCTACTTCCTGCGCCGGGCCGACGGCTCCACCTACATCGCCGACGTCTGGCACGGCTCCTACCCGGTCTGCGGCATCGTCGACTTCACCAACCCGGCGGCCACCGAGTGGTTCACCGGGCTGCTGCGGGATCTGCTGCGTCAGGGTGCGATGGTGTTCAAGACCGACTTCGCCGAGGGGGTGCCGGCCGACGCGGTGGCCCACAACGGGATGACCGGGCTGGAGCTGCACAACGTCTACACGCTGCTGTTCAACGACGCGGTGTCGGCGGTGACCCAGGAGGTCACCGGGCACGGCATGGTCTGGGCCCGTTCGTCGTTCCTCGGTGGGCAGCGGCACTCGGCTCAGTGGAGCGGCGACGTCAACGCCACCTATCCCGGGCTGGCGAGCACGCTGCGCGGCGGTCTGTCGCACGGACTCTCCGGCGTACCGTTCTGGAGTCACGACGCCGGCGGCTTCCACGGCACCCCGACCCCGGACCTGTACGTACGGTGGGCGCAGCTCGGCGCGCTGTCGCCACTGGTGCGGTTCCACGGCACCACCAGCCGGCTGCCCTGGGACTTTCCCGACGACGCCGCCCGAGACGTGGTCGAGGCGATCCGGCTGCGCTACCGGCTGATGCCCTACCTCTACTCGGCGGCGGTGACCGCCGCGAGGACCGGCGCACCGATGATGCGGGCGCTGCTGGTCGACTCGCCGGACGACCCGGCCGCCTGGGGCGCCGAGTTGGAGTACCGGCTCGGCACCGACCTGCTGGTGGCCCCGATGATCAGTCCGGACGGGCAGCGGCAGGTCTACCTGCCGGCCGGCGACTGGGTCGACCACTGGACCGGCGAGGTGCACTGCGGCGGCCGCCACCTGCGGGTACGCACCCCGCTGCACCGGATCCCGCTCTACGTACGCCATGGCGCGCTGATCGCGACCACCGAGGTGGGTGACGTCGTCGGCGACGGCCCGTTCACCGAGGTGACGGTGGTCAGCTGGGGTGGCGTCAGCGCCGAGACGATGGTGAGCGACGTCGACGGGGACACCACGATCCGGGCGGTCCGCGACGGGGACACGTTGCGGGTGTCGGTGGACGGCCCGCTGCGGGTACGCCGGGTCGTGTGCGCTCCGGTGGCCGGCAGCGATCCACCGGCCACTGTGCTGCTCGACGGCGTACGGCTCTGACCAGCGCGGCGCCGGCCCGCCGTGGGCCGGGTCGGCACCGACGCGCGACGGACCGGTCAACCCTTGATCGCGCCGGTGATGACGCCCTTGGTGAAGTGCCGCTGCACGAACGGGAAGATCACCACCGCCGGCAGTACGGTGATCACCACCACCGCCATCTTGACTGCCAGGGTCGGCGGATAGGCGGTGACCCCGGGGATGTTCACCGGCGCGCCGGTGACCGACGGCGACTGCCCGGCCAGGATGTAGCTCTGCAACACCCGTTGGATCGGCCACTTGTCGTTGTCGTCGATGTAGAGCACCGCGTTGAAGTACGCGTTCCAGTAGCCGACCGCGTAGAACAGGCCGACGACGGCGATCACCGCTCTGGACAGCGGCAGCATGATCTGCCACAAGATCCGGAACTCCCCGGCGCCGTCGATGCGGGCCGCGTCGACCAGCTCTCCCGGCACGTTCATGAAGAACGCCCGGATGACCACCAGGTTGAACACGCTGATCGCGGTGGGCAGGATCAGCGCCCACAGGCTGTTCTTCAGGCCCAGCCCGGTCACCACCAGGTAGCTCGGCACCATGCCGGGATAGATCAGGAAGGTGAGCAGGAAGAGAAACAGCAGCGGGCGGTGCGCGAGCGAGTCCTTGCGGGACAGTCCGTACGCCGCCAGTACCGTCAGGACCAGGCTGAACGTCGTGCCGGCCACGGTGACCAGGGTGCTGACCCACACCGCCCGGCTGATCTGACCGCCGGAGAAGATGTTCACATAGGCCGACAGGTCGATCTCCCGGGGAATCACCACCATCCCACCGGTGGCGTTGATGGTCTCCCGCGACGCCAGGCTGGTCACCAGGACCGACCACATCGGGAAGACAACGGCGAGCACCATCGCGGCGAGGACGAGCCCCTTGACCCCCTGGCCGACCGGGCCCGGTGGCTCCTCCCAGACCGGTCGGCCGACGCTGGGGCGCCGCCGTCGGGTCGGCTGGTTCACCGGGTCGAGCCTGGGTCGCCGCCCGGCGGCCAGCGTACGTGCGATGCTCACCTGGAATACACTCCCTGCTCGCCGAGGCGATGGGCGAACTTGTTCGCGGCGATGATCAGCACCAGCCCGATGACGCCCTTGAACAGGCCGGCGGCGGCGCCCATTCCCCACTGCTGCGGGATGATCGCCTGGTAGTAGACGTAGGTGTCGAGCACTTCGGCGGCCTGCCGGCCGACCGCCTCACGTTGCAGGATGAACTGCTCGAAACCGACGGTGAGCGCGTCACCGAGCCGCAGGATCAGCAGCAGAATGATCACCGGGCGCAGCCCGGGCAGGGTGATGTGCCACAGCCGCCGCCAGCGGCCCGCGCCGTCGGCCGCCGCCGCCTCGTACAGGTTCTGGTCGATGGCACTGAGCGCGGCGAGGAAGATGATCGCGCCCCAGCCGACGTCCTTCCACACCGACTCGGCGGTGACCAGCACGATGAAGGTGTCCGGGTTGCCCATGACGTTGAACGGTTCTAGCCCGGCGTCGCGCATCCGCTGGGCGAGCAGCCCGGCCCCACCGAGCATCTGCATGAAGAAGGTGACCACCAGCACCCAGCTGAAGAAGTGCGGCAGGTAGACGATGCTCTGGATGAACCCGCGCACCCGGGTCGACATGATGCTGTGCAGCAGGATCGCCAACAGGATCGGCAGGGGAAAGAAGAAGACCAACTGGAACGCGGTGATCGTCAGCGTGTTCACCACCGCGTCCCAGAAGGCCGGGTCGCCGAAGAGGGTCTCGAAGTTGCCGAACCCGATCCACTCGCTGTAGACGAACGCCTCGAACGCGTTGTCACCGACCCACGGGTTGTAGTCCTGAAAGGCGATGACGTTGCCCAGGGTGGGCAGGTAGTGGAAGACCAGCAGCAGTAGCGCGGCCGGTGCGGCCATCACCAGCAGCGGCCAGTCCCGGCGTAGCCGGGCCCGCAGCGGCACCCTGCCGGGACGCCGCCGGCTCCGGTCGGTTCTGGAGCCGGCGGGTCCAACGGCGGCGCCGCCGGGCCCGGTGGGCCCGGCGGCGCCGGCTGCCACCGGAGCATCGGTGGAAGTCATCGACCGTTGTCTTCGAGCGCCTGGGCGAAGAAGTCACGACCCTCGTCGCCGCCGCTGCTGCGCCATTCGCTGATGATCTGGTCCAGGTCGCTGGTCGGCCGGCGACCGCGCAGCACGTCGCGGATCTTGTCCTCGGTCGGTTGAAGCACCCGGGAGTAGTTGGCCGGGAGCTCCAGCTTGATCCCGGCCCACGGGTTCGGTTCCAGGTACTTCACCGTCTCGTTGGAGTAGCCCAGCAGATCCTCGACGAAGCCGGGGACGTCGGCGGTCTGCACGATGGCCGGGTAGCGGCCGGCGAGGAAGGTGTACTGGTCGGCGATCTCCTGCCGGCCGAGTTCGGTCATCACCGGGCTGCCGTCGTCACCGATCGTGTGGTGTTCACCGGCCACCCCGTACTGCCGCAGGTGGTACTCCTCGGAGCCGAACGGCGCGGCGCACCAGTTCAGCACCCGCAGCAGCTCCTCGGTACGCGCGGCGCTGAGCCCCTTCTTGATGAAGGTGTAGAAGACCGGCTTCTCCTCGCCCCAGGCGATCGGGTCGCCGCCGCCGGTGGCGGAGAAGATCGGCACCGGCTGCATGTCGAAAGTCGGGGTGATCTGCCGCTGTTCGGAGTACATGCCGCGCCAGGCGCCGACGCCGTCCTGGAAGCAGACAAGCCGACCGCTGTTGAACAGTTGCTTGGTATCGGAGCCCTTGCTCTCCACGACGTCCGGGTGCACCAGGCCCTCGGTGAACAGTTTCGTGGTGAACTCCAGGGCCGCGCGGTACTCCTCGGTCTCGTACTTGAACTCCAAGCCACCGCCGTCCCTATGGCGCCAGCCGCCCTGCGAGCCGGGCACGCCGTAGAACATCTGCACCATGTCGAACACCGGGCCGAACGCCCAGACGCCGTTGCCCGGATCGGTCATCGCCTTGCCGAACTCGTACAGCTCGTCGATGTTCTTCGGGGCCTGCACGCCGGCGGCGTCGGTGAGGTCCTTGCGGTAGAACAGGGCGTACGGGAACGGGCCATCGGTCGGCCAGGGCACCGCCGCCAGCCGGCCGCCCCAGACCGCGTACTGCCAGGCACCGGTCGGGAAGCTGGCCAAGTGCGGATAGGCCAACGCGGCGTCGCCGGCCAGGTGGTCGGTCAGGTCCTCGAACAGTGCCGACACAGCGTCGGAGAACCGCGGGATCTTGTCGATCTCCCAGTTCGGCGCGCAGAGCAGGTCCGGCACGTCGCGGGCGCCGAGGATGGCGCTGAGCTTGTCGGCGTAGGTGTTGCCGTCCTGGACGCTGAAGTCGATCGGCACGCCGAGCCGCTCGTTGACCGCCTGCAGGTAGGCGTTGCGGTCCAGGCCGGGCGGGGTCGGCCCCCACCAGGGAGTCATCGCGGTGATCGGCTCGCTGCTGTTGCCCGGCGTCTCGGTGACCGCCTTGACCAGCCGCGCCGGGTACTGGAGGTAGCCGTCGGCGATCGGCCGGACCCCGGCGATGTCCGGGGTGATCAGGTCGACCGGCTGGTACCTGGGCAGCACGGCGCTGACCGCGTCGACGTTGGTCGCCGTGCCCTGGGTGCCGGCCGGCCGGCTGCAGCCGGAAAGAAACCCGCCACCGGCCATCGCGGTGGCGCCCAGGCCGACCAGGCCAAGGAATCGACGTCGATTGGTGGCCGCGCCCGCGAGGGATCGATCCACGGCGCGCTCCCTTCGGTATCGGCAGGCAGGCGTCCCGGTGAGGTGCGGGACGAACCAGCCCGGAATGGGGATGTGTGGGGTGCGGTTCGCACGCTAGAGTTAGTTCGTCTGGTGACTAAACAAAGTAGCCGACGGTGACAGGCGCCACAAGGGAGGCCTACGTGACGGGAACCATCAGCTGCCGCCGACCCTGCGGCAGAGCCCTCCCGATACGCTCCCAGCCGCCCGTGGGCGGGCCCGTCCGGCTGGCACCCGGGGCGTAACGTGATCACCATGCAGAGCGGCCCGCAGCCGGCGGACCTCACCGATGTACGCGCCACCAACCTCGCCGTCGTGTTGCGCTACGTCCGGGTCCACGCGCCCTGCTCCCGGGCGGACATCGCGGCCGCCACCGGGCTCAACAAGGCCACCGTGTCCAGCCTGGTCGCCGACCTGATCGACCGGCGGCTGATCCGCGAGACCGGACTCACCGAACACCGCATCGGCCGGCCCGCCGCCATGCTGGTGATCGACGGCGACGCCTACGCCGCGATCGGCATCGAGATCAGCGCCGACCATCTCACCGCGGTGGCCCTCGACCTCGCCGGCGGCGAGGTGCTCTCCTGGCAGCGCGCCTTCACCGGCCTGGCCGCCACCCCGGGCAGGGCCGCCAGCACGGTGGCCGCGCTGGCCAGCCGGGCCGCCGCCCGGGTCGTGCGCCAGGGCCGACAGGTGCTCGGGCTGACCGTCGGCGTGCCCGGCCTGGTCGACCACGACGGTCGGGTCTGCCGCTGTCCCGAACTCGGCTGGAGCGACGTCGACCTGCGCGCCGACCTGCAGCGGGCACTGCGCAACCCGGACTACGAGGTCGTGGTGGACAACGACGCCCAGCTGGCCGCGCTGGCCGAACAGCGGCACGGCCAGCACGCCGGCACGGCCAATCTGGTGCACCTCACCGGCGGCGCGGGCATCGGTGCCGGCCTGGTCGTCGACGGTCGACTGTTGCACGGTGCCCGCGGCTTCACCGGCGAGATCGGCCACCTCCAGCTCGATCCGGCCGGCCCGCCGTGTAGGTGCGGCGCCAACGGCTGCCTGGAGGCACTCGCCGGCATCCCTGCCCTGGTCCGCCGGGTGCTGCCGGACGCCGAGGCCGACGGCCCGGTCACCGACTTCGCTCCGGAGATCGACCGGGTGCGGGCGGCCGCCCGCGCCGAGGATCCGGCCACGTTGACCGCGCTGGCGGAGATCGGCCGGCATCTCGGCACCGGGGTGTCGATCCTGGCCAATCTGGTCAACCCGGAAGTGGTGCTGCTCGGCGGCTACTTCGTACCACTCGTGCCGTGGCTGCTGCCGGCCGCGCAGGCCCAGCTCGCCGCCCGTACGATGGCGCCGCAGGCCGGTGGCACCCAGCTGGCGGCGTCCACGCTGGCCGGCGGCGCGGCGGCGATCGGCGGCGCGGCCCGGGCCATCGCCGCGATCGACGACGGCCGGATGCCCACCCCGACGGCCAAAACCACCAGCTGATCCCCACCGGTGACGTCGGCCCTGCGTACTGCTCGACGGCACGGTGTCCGAAGCCGGCCGGGCCCTGGCCTCGGCCGTGTTCGAGCTGGCTCAACAGCGGTACCTCGACATCCACGCCGACCGGCCGGGCCTTCACCCCGACGTCCGGGGAGCTGGCGGCACTGCGCGACCCACTCCTCTGGTGGGAAGCCGTCGGCGATCTCCGGTCGCTGGACTTCAGCGACTGGGGTGGCCGGCAGGCGGCGGGGACAGTGCAGCAGGCGGCGGGGACGATGACGGCGGCTGACTGACGTCAATTCGTCGCGGTGGGGCCTTGACCGCTCGTACTGACGGATGTCAACCTCGAAGGGCTCCGCGGTTAACACGTGTGAAACCGTGTCAACGGTGGAGCATTTTTCAGCCGGTCGTCGAAGCGCTTCGAGCCAACGCTTCCCGGGCAGGCGACCTGTCTCCACTTCGCGCCCCCGCGTGCCCGCGGCACGGGTGACCTGAGCGACTCACCAGCCGCCAGGGTCTCTCCCGAAACGGGCGCCCATTGCCGACCCCGGAAGGCGATCCACATGAGCGACAGCCCGTTCCGCGACCCCGAACAGCCCCTCCGCGCCCGGGTCACCGACCTGCTCGACCGGCTGACCCTGGACGAGAAGATCGGCCTGCTGCACCAGCACCAGCCGCCGGTGCCCCGGCTCGGGCTGCCCGGCTTCCGCACCGGCACCGAGGCCCTGCACGGCGTGGCCTGGCTCGGGCCGGCAACCGTCTTCCCCCAGGCGATCGGACTCGGCTCCACCTGGGATCCGGACCTGCTGAGGAAGATCGGCGAGGCGGTCGGTGACGAGGTACGCGCCCTGCACCACAAGGACCCCGGCGGTGCCGGGTTGAACGTGTGGGCTCCCGTGGTCAACCCGCTGCGTGATCCGCGCTGGGGTCGCAACGAGGAGGGGTACGCCGAGGACCCGTGGCTGACCGGCGAACTGGCCACCGCGTACGCGCTCGGGTTGCGCGGCGACCACCCACGCTACCTGCGGACCGCGCCCACCCTGAAACACTTCCTCGGCTACAACAACGAGACCGACCGGGCCACCACCAGCAGCAACCTGCCGCCCCGGGTGTTGCACGAGTACGAACTGCCCGCCTTCCGGGCACCGATCGCCGCCGGCGCGGCGGTCGGCGTGATGGCCTCGTACAACCTGGTCAACGGACGTCCGGCGCATCTCAGCCCACTCATCAACGACGAGCTGCGCCGGTGGAGCGCCGACGACGTCCTGGTCGTCGGCGACGCGGGTGCGGCCACCAACATCGCCGGCACCCAGGGCTACCACCCGGACCACGTCACCGGCTACGCGGCGGCGCTGCGGGCCGGGATCGACAGCTTCACCGAGGACGACGCCGACTCGGCCCCGACGATCGGACGGATCAGCGCCGCGCTGGCCCAAGGGCTACTCACCGAGGCAGACATCGACGACGCGGTCCGGCGCATCCTCGCCGTGCGGATCCGGCTCGGCGACCTGGACCCGGTCGAGGCCAACCCGTACGCGGCGACGGGCACCGCCGTCGTCAACTGCCCGGCGCACCAGGAGTTCGCCCGGGCAGCGGTCCGTGAATCGGTGGTGCTGCTGCGCAACGAGCCGACGCAGGCCGGTGGGACGCCGTTGCTGCCACTGGACCCGGCCGGCATCCGGCGGATCGCGGTGGTCGGCCCGCTGGCCGACACCGCCCACACCGACTGGTACTCCGGCACCCTGCCGTACGCGGTCACCCCGCGCGCCGGACTCGCCACCCGGCTGGCCGGGACGACCGTCACCCACCACGAGGGCGTCGACCGGGTCGCGCTGCGGGTCGGCGCCGGCACCACCTACCTGCGGGCCAGCGACGCGCCGGCGGGCGGCCCGCTGCTGGCCACCGCCCCGGAGGCGGTCCCGGACAGCTGGTTCGACGTCTTCAGCTGGGGCGACGGTGTGGTCGCACTGCGCAGTGTGGCCAACGGCCGCTACCTGGCTGCCGGCGACGACGGCGTGCTGATCAACGACCGTACCGGGCCCGGCGGCTGGGTGGTCAACGAGACGTTCCGGTTGGTACGCGCCGGCAGTGGCCGGCAGGCGCTGCACCACCTAGCCCGGGACCGGTACGTCGTGATCGACCCCGACGGGTCGTTGCGCGCCGCCGCCACCAGCGTCGACGCGGCCACATCCTTCACCGTCGAACCGGTCAGCGACGGCGCCCGGGAAGCGGCTGCGCTGGCCCGCGACGCCGACGTGGCGGTGGTGGTGCTCGGCAACCACCCGATGGTCTGCGGTCGGGAGACCCAGGACCGCACCGACCTGACGCTGCCCGAAGCGCAGGACAAGCTGCTGCGGGCGGTGTACGCGGCGAACCCGCGTACCGTGCTGGTGCTGACGAGCAGCTACCCGTACGCGGTGGACTGGGCCGACCGGCACGTGCCGGCGATCGTCTGGTCGTCGCACGGTGGCCAGGAGCATGGCACCGGGCTGGCAGAGGTGCTCTGCGGCGACGCCGATCCGGGTGGGCGGTTGACCCAGACCTGGTACCGCAGCGCGGCGGACCTGCCCGACCTGCTCGACTACGACATCATCGCCTCGGACGCCACGTACCTCTACTATCGCGGTGACCCTCTGTATCCGTTCGGCCACGGACTGAGCTTCAGTACCTTCGAGTATCGTGACCTGGTGCTCTCTGCCGACGAGGTGGCGGCCGACGGGGAGGTCGAGGTGAGCGTCACGGTACGCAACACGGGTGCCCGCCACGGAACCGAGGTGGTGCAGCTCTACACCCGGCAACGGCACTCCCGGGCGAAGCAACCGCTACGCCAGCTCCGCGGCTTCGGCAAGATCAGGTTGGCGCCGGCGGCGGAGACGACCCTCCGGCTGCGGCTGGCCGCAGCCGACCTGGCGACCTGGGACGTCACCCAGAACCGGCTGGTGGTGGAGGATGCCCGGCACACCGTGGCCGTCGGCCGATCCAGCGCCGATCTGCTGGCGACCACGACCCTGGTGGTACGCGGTGAGCAGATCGGCCCACGCGACCCGATGGCCGGTCCGCTGTGGGCGGCGGACAACGACGACTACGCCGGCATGGTCCCGACCGACCACGCGGGCGGGCGGGCCACGGTCGTCGCGGCCGAGGACGGTGGCTGGCTCGCGTTCGCCGGCGTCGACTTCGGCTGCGGGCCGACGGCGGTCACCGCCCGGGTCGCTCATCACGCCGCTGACCCGCAGTCCGGCGGGTCGACGGTGACCCTGCGGCTGGACGATCCGCTGATCGGGCCGGTGGCCGGTACGCTGCCGGTACCCGCGACGGGGGGCCGGGACAACTGGGCCGAGGTACGGACGGAATTGCATGGTCTGTCCGGAATACGAGACCTGTATCTGCTGTTCAGCACCGCAGGCGCTACGGTGAGCTACCTGAGTTTCGCTGGTGCCGTCGGAAGTGGCCCGGGTGAGGACAAGGATGGAGGAGCCTAGTGTCCACTCCGTCAGGGTTGACCAACGGCGATCCGACACCCGCCGCCGGCAAGCGCGCCGACATGGTGACGATCGCCGACGTGGCCCGGCACGCCGGCGTCGCGGTCAGCACAGTGTCCTACGTACTCAGTGGCAAGCGGGCGATCTCGACGACCACCCGGGAACGGGTGCTGGCCAGCATCCAGGTGCTCGGCTACCACCCGCACGCCGGCGCCCGCGCGCTGGCCAGCCGGCGGGCGAACGTGATCGCCCTGGTCCTGCCGCTGCGTTCCGGGATGCACCTGCCGGTGCTGATGCAGTTCGCCACCAGTGTGGTGACCACCGCCCGGCAGTTCGACCACGACGTCCTGCTGGTCACCGCGGACGAAGGACCGTCCGGGCTACGCCGGATCGCAGCAAGCGCCATGGTCGACGGCATCGTGGTGATGGATGTCGAGATGCGCGACTCCCGAGTGCCGATGCTACGCGAGCTCGAACGCCCCAGCGTGCTGATCGGCTTCCCTGCCGACGCAGACGGGCTGACCTGCGTGGACCTGGACTTCTACCGTGCCGGGACGGCATGCGTGGAGCACCTGGTCACACTCGGGCACCGTCAGATCGCCCTGCTCGGCGCGCCGGCGGTGGTCTACGAACGGGAGACCGGCTTCGCCCACCGGACCCGGGCCGGATGCACCGAGGCAGCGGCCCGACACGACGTTCTCGCCGTCACCCAACCCTGCGAGGAGAGCTACGACGCGGTGCGCAGCGAGTTGGCCGGGTTGCTGCACCGCCATCCCGGGCTGACCGGGCTGGTGGTCCACAACGAGGCCGCCGTCGGTCATGTGATGGCCGCGTTGCCGACGTTCGGCCGGCGGGTACCCGATGACATCTCGGTGGTGGCGATCTGCCCGGACGAGGTGGCCGAGCGCTCCGGCCCGACGTTGACCTCGGTGCTGATCCCAGCGGAGGAGGTCGGCCGCCAGGCGGTGAGCCTGCTGATGCGCAAGGTCGCCGGGGAGACCGTCCCCGGTGCCACTCTGCTCGACCCGAGGCTGACCGTACGGGCCAGTACGGCGCCGGCGAGCGTCCCGCCGGCCAGCATCGCCACCGGGCCGCGCCCGGGCCGCCCAATGTCGCGGGCCGCCAGCGCCGGTGGCGGCCGACCCGCACCGACTGACCCACGAGAAGTGCTTGCCTGCCGTACCGATTCTTGATCGACTCGGCAGATGGCAGCACGTGCGCAGGGATCGGACCAGACGCCGGCCGGGCACCCGGCCGGATCGGACCAGACGCCGGGCGGCACCCACCTGTCGGCGGACGAGTTCCGCCGGGCCGGACACGCGGTCGTCGACTGGATCGCCGACTACTGGCAGTCGCTGGAGAAGCACCCGGTGCAGACGGCGACGCCGCCTGGCACGGTCACCCGAGCGCTGCCGGCGGCGCCGCCGGAGCAGGGCGAGTCATTCGACGTGATCCTCGCCGACCTGGACCGGGTGGTGGTCCCCGGCCTGACTCACTGGCAGCATCCCGGCTTCTTCGGCTACTTCCCGGCCAACACGTCGGCGCCGAGTGTGCTGGGCGACCTGGTCAGCGCCGGGCTCGGAGTCCAGGGCATGCTGTGGACCACCAGCCCGGCGTGCACCGAGGTGGAGACCGTGATGCTGGACTGGCTGGCCCAACTGCTGGACCTGCCGGACCAGTTCCGTTCCCACCGTGCCGGCGGCGGCGTCATCCAGGACTCGGCGTCGTCGGCGACGCTGGTGGCCACCCTGGTCGCGGTGCACCGGGCGAGCGGCGGCACCTGGCGGGACTCCGGCACCACCACCGCCGGATACACCGTCTACACCTCGACGCAGGGGCACTCGTCGATCGAGAAGGCGGCCCGGATCGCGGGTATCGGCGAGCGGGGCGTACAACTGGTCGAAGTCGATCCGCGGACGCTGGCGATGTGCCCGGACGCGCTGCGTGCCGCACTGGACGCGGACCTGGCGGCCGGCCGCCGCCCGGCGATCGTGGTGGCCACCATCGGCACCACCTCCACCACCGCTATCGACCCGGTCGAGGCGATCGGCGAGATCTGTGCCGAGTACGGGGTGTGGCTGCACGTGGACGCCGCCTATGCCGGTGCGGCTGCGGTCTGTCCGGAGTTGCGCTGGACGCACGCCGGGCTTGATCGGGCGGACTCGTACTGCTTCGATCCGCACAAGTGGCTGCTCACCGGCTTCGACTGTGACGCGTTCTGGGTGGCCGACCGGGCAGAGTTGGTCGAGGCGTTGACGGTGATGCCGGAGTATCTGCGCAACGCCGTCACCGACTCGGGCGCGGTGATCGACTACCGGGACTGGCAGGTGCCGTTAGGTCGGCGGTTCCGCGCGTTGAAGTTGTGGTTCGTGCTGCGCAGCTACGGCGTGCAGGGCCTGCGGACGCACGTCCGTAGCGGGGTGGCGCACGCGGCCTGGTTCGCCGGGCAGGTACGCGCCGACGACCGGTTCGAGGTGGTGATGCCGGGACCGTTCTCATTGGTCTGCTTCCGGTTGCGCGATCAGCCGGGCCAGGTCGATACGGCGCGGGGCCAGGAGCTGATGGATCAGGTCAACGAGGCGCTGCTGGACCGGATCAACGCGAGCGGCCAGGTGTTCCTGACCCACACCCGCGTCGCCGGTCGGTTCACCCTGCGACTGGCGGTGGGCGCGCCGCGTACCGAACGGCGCCACGTCGCGGCGGCTTGGGACCTGATCACCGAGGCGGCCACCGACCTGCTCAGCCCCTGAGTCACCGACGATCTTGCGGTTGTCGAGAGCTCCTACCCCTTTTGTGCATCGATAAGCGCAAGATCGTCGTGATCATGAGGGGTGGGGGTGGGCTCGGATCGGGTGGTACGCCGCAGCACCCGTAGCGCCAGCCAGAAGGCGACCGCCCAGGCAGCGACCACCGCCAGGTAGACGGCGTAGCGGACGCCGTCGGACACCTCGAAGACCCGCAGCAGGGTACGGGAGTTGGTCAGCACGATGAGCCCGCCGACGGCGGCACCGAGCAGCTGCGCTGGCACGATCCGCACCAGGTAGGCGGCGATCGGCGCGGCGATCAGGCCGCCGACGAGCAGCGCTCCGACGATCGGGAAGATGAAGCCCTGCGAGCCGAGGCCGATCAGGAACCCGATGCTGGCCGCCACGGCTATCAGGAACTCCGAGGTGTCGACCGAACCGATCACCTTGCGGGGCGCCATCCGCCCGGACACCAGCAGCGCCGGGGTGGCGACCGGGCCCCAGCCTCCGCCACCGGTGGCGTCGATGAACCCGGCGGTCAACCCGAGCGGGGCGAGGAACCGGGTACGCAGCGGCCGGCCGCCGGGCCGGGCCGCGACCGGTCGGGCGAAGCGGATCAGCAGGTAGGTGCCGAGCGCGAGCAGGATGCCGGCCATCCACGGAGCGGCGGTCTCGGTGGAGATCGAACTCAGCACGGTGGCCCCGGCGAACGCGCCCACCGCGCCCGGTACGGCGATGCGCGCCACCACCCGCCAGTCGACGTTGCCGAATCGCCAGTGCGCCGTACCGGAGGCGAGGGTGGTGCCGATCTCAGCCAGGTGCACCGAGGCACTGGCCGAGGCCGGCGCCACCCCGGCGACCAACAGCAGGGTGGTCGAGGTGACACCGTAGGCCATCCCCAACGCGCCGTCGACCAACTGCGCGACCAGTCCCACCAACGCGAGGATCAGTAGCCTACGCACACTCCACCTACTTCTACGATCAAACCTACAGACTTAGTAGAGTATTGTGCGGCGACGGCCTGATGTCAACAGTCGGTCGCGGGCCGGCACGACGCGTACCGACCATCCGTCGGCACGCCGGCGACGCGGTGGAACGGATCAGCTCCAGGCGCGAGGATCCGCGGTCAGGTCACGCACCCGGTCCGGGAGTTTCCCGGTGGCGACATCGGCGACCGAGACCGACTCGAGGATCTCCCGCTCACTGGCCCGGAGCGCGATCCAGACCTCCTGCAGCGCCGCGGCGGGTCCCTGATAGCCGAGGTCCTCCGGCCGATGCCCGCGCACGTTCGCCAACGGACCGTCGATCACCCGGATGATCTCCGCGAGGTTGATCTCCTCGGCGGGGCGGGCGAGCCAGTAGCCGCCGTCGGGCCCACGCTGCGACTGCACCACGCCAGCCCGGCGCAACTGCAGCAGGATGCTCTCCAGGAACTTGGGCGGAATGCCCTGGGACCGGGCGACCTGTTCGGCGGTGAGCACCGCCCTCGGCGGCGAGGTCGCCGCCAGCGCCAGCTCGGCGACGGCACGAAGCGCATAGTCGACCCGAGCGGAAAGGCGCATACCTGTGAGGTTACGGCACGGTTTCCAGTTTCATACCGGCCGGCCGGCCTCGACCTGAACCGGCCCTGCCCATCAGGTCAGTGGCCGATCCGGCGGACCAGGCCTTCCTGGACCGCACTGGCGATGTGCCGGCCGTCGCGGGTGAACATCCGACCAGTGGCCAGACCCCGCCCACCAGCAGCGGACGGACTCCAGCAATCGTAGAGGAACCACTCGTCGGCGCGAAACGGCCGATGGAACCACAGCGCGTGGTCCAGGCTCGCCCCCACCACTCCCCCCGGCCCCCACACCTCGCCGTGCACGGACAACACCGAGTCGAGCAGAGTCAGGTCGGAGGCGTACGTGAGCACGCAGGCGTGCAGCAACGGGTCATCGGGCAGTTTGCCGTCCACCCGGATCCAGACCCGCTGGTACGGGTCGGCGGGCCGGTCGCCCGGCGCGACCAGGCCCGGCTCGCCGACGTACCGGACGTCCATCGGGCGGGGAATCACCGCCCAGACGCCGAGCCGCTCGGGGTATCGGGCGAGTCGCTGCGCCATCGTCGGCACGGCGTCCGGCGCCGGCACGTCGGGCGGCTGCGGGGCCTGATGCTCCAGACCGTCCTCGGGCCGGTGGAACGACGCGGACATGAAGAAGATCGGCTTGCCGTGCTGGTACGCCACCGAACGACGGACCGAGAAGGACCGACCGTCCCGGATGTCCTCCACCACGTAGTCGATCGGCTCGGTGCCGTCGCCGGGTCGGACGAAGTAGCCGTGCAGGGAGTGGACCAGCCGCTCGGAGTCGACGGTGCGACCGGCGGCCACCAGCGCCTGGCCGGCGACCTGCCCGCCGAAGACCCGCTGCGGCCCGACCTTCGGACTGATCCCGCGAAACGCCGCCGGGCCGGTCCGCGCCAGGTCGAGAACTTCCAGCAGGTGGTCGACGGCGGCCTGGCCGCTGACTGGCCCGGAATCCGCCGGCACCTCGGGGTGGGAATCACCGCCGGCCGGGGGCCGCCCGACCGGCGGTTGAGCACCTGCCGTCACTGCAATGCCCGGGCCGCCGCGACGTCGACGAGGCTGCCGAGCTGGTGCACCCGCAGGGTGTTGGTCGAGCCGGGGGTGCCGACCGGGCTACCGGCGACGATCACCACGTACTCGCCGGGGGTGGCCAGGCCGAGACCGAGCATCGCCTGGTCGACCTGGCGAAACATGTCGTCGGTGTGCTGCACGAACGGCATCAGGAAGGTTTCCACCCCCCAGGACAGCGCGAGCTGGTCACGCACCTCGGCCACCGGGGTGAAGGCCAGCAGCGGCAGGTCGCAGTGCAGCCGGGAGAGCCGGCGCACGGTGTCGCCGGTCTGGGTGAAGGCGACCAGCGCCCTGGCGTTGATCGCCCGGGCGATCTGCGACGCGGCCGAGGTCAGTGCACCCCCGTGGGTACGAGGGTCGTGCTGCAGCCGGGGCACCGAGATCGAGCCGTTCTCGGTCGTCGTGACGATCTTGGCCATGGTGCTGACGGTGAGGACGGGATACTTGCCGACGCTGGTCTCACCGGAGAGCATCACCGCGTCCGTGCCGTCGAGCACGGCATTCGCCACGTCCGAGGCCTCCGCCCGGGTGGGACGGGAGTTCTCGATCATCGAGTCGAGCATCTGGGTCGCCACGATGACCGGTTTGGCGTTCTCCCGGCACAGCTGCACGGCCCGCTTCTGCACCAGCGGCACCTCGTCGAGCGGCAACTCCACACCGAGGTCGCCCCGGGCGACCATCACCCCGTCGAACGCGTCGACGATGGCCTCCAGGTGGGTGACCGCCTCGGGCTTCTCGACCTTGGCGAGAACCGGGCGACGCACGCCCTCCTCGTCCATGATCGCGTGGACCAGCTTGATGTCCTCCGGCGAGCGGACGAAGGACAACGCGATCATGTCGGCACCGAGCCTGAGCGCGAACCGCAGGTCCTCGGCGTCCTTGTCCGACATGGCCGGCACGCTGACCGCGACGTTCGGCAGCGAGACACCCTTGTTGTTGGAGACCGGCCCGCCCTCGACGACCAGCACCCGGATGTCGGGTCCGTCGACCGCGCTGACCTCGACGGCGACCTTGCCGTCGTCGATCAGCAGCCGGTCACCGGGGCGTACCTCCTGCGGCAGCTTGCCGTAGGTGCAGGAGACCCGCTCCCGGGTGCCGAGGATGTCCTCGCTGGTGATGACGACCGAGTCGCCGGTGCGCCACTCGTGTGGCCCGTCGGCGAACCGGCCGAGACGGATCTTGGGGCCCTGCAGGTCGGCGAGAACGGCGACGGCCCGTCCGGAGGCCTCAGCGGCCTCCCGGACCAGGCGGTACACCTGGTGGTGGTCGTCGTGGCTTCCGTGGCTGAAGTTCAGCCGGGCCACATCCATCCCCGCCTCGACCAGACCCCGGATGCGCTCCGGGGACGATGTCGCAGGGCCAAGCGTACAAACGATCTTTGCGCGGCGTGTCACGCCCATGAGGCTAGTCTCTCCCCTGAACCGGCCGACCGGCCGACCCTGTCAGATGTCCGAACGAAAGTGCCCACCAGCGCCCGACGCTCCGCGGGACATCGTACTGGCCGGCGGCTCGGTGGTGATGGACCAGGCGGGCATCGACGACCGCGCGACTCAGGGTAGCGCGCCTGTTGACCATCGCGGTACGCCCGGACGGCCGACGCCCGTACGTTCGGCGATGATTCGCCGGCCCGTCACATTGATCCGGTTAACTGGTCCGCACACGAGCGGAAGGCGGCGGGATGACGCAGCGGATTCGGACCCGGACGGTGACGGCGACGGCGATCGTTGCCGCGCTGGTGGCAGGTCCCGCACCGGCGACGGCGGCGACCGGCGACGGGCCCGGCGCTGGAGGGCACGGCGCCGGGAGGCACGGACCCGGCGGACCCGGCGGCGGTGACGTCCGGTTCGCCACCTTCAACGCCTCGCTCAACCGGGCGGTCGACGGCGGCCTGGTCGACGATCTGTCCAGCCCCGGCGACGCGCAGGCGGCCAACGTCGCCGAGGTGATCCAGCGGGTCCGCCCCGACGTGCTGCTGATCAACGAATTCGACCACGACGCCGCCGGGCGCGCGGTGGAGCTGTTCCACCACAACTATCTGTCCCGGGGGCAGGGCGGGGCGGCGGCGATCCACTACCCGTACCGTTTCAGCGCCCCGTCGAACACCGGCGTGCCCTCCGGGCACGACCTCAACCGCGACGGTACGGTCGGCGGCCCCGACGACGCGTACGGATTCGGGACCTTCCCCGGCCAGTACGGCATGGCGGTCTACTCCCGCTACCCGATCGACCTGCGGTCACTGCGCACGTTCCAGACGTTCCGGTGGGCGGACATGCCGGGCGCCCTGCTGCCCGACGACCCGGCGACCCCGGAGCCGGCCGACTGGTTCACCCCCGGGGCGCTGGCCGACGTACGGCTGTCGTCCAAGAGCCACTGGGACGTGCCGGTGCGCGTCGGCGGGCGGACCGTGCATCTGCTGGCCAGCCATCCGACACCGCCGGTGTTCGACGGGCCGGAGGACCGCAACGGCCGGCGCAACCACGACGAGATCCGGTTCTGGGCCGACTACGTCTCGCCGGCCCGGTCCGGCTACGTCTACGACGACCGGGGCCGCCGGGGCGGGCTACGCCCGGGTGCGCGGTTCGTCATCGCCGGAGACCTCAACTCCGACCCGTTCGACGGTGACAGCATCCCCGGTGCCGCCCAGCAGGTCACCGGGCATCCGCTGGTCGACGACCGACGCCCACCGGCCAGCACGGGCGGGCCGGCCGCCGCCGACCGCCAGGGCGGCGCGAACCTGACCCAGCGGGGCGATCCGCGCCTGGACACCGCCGACTTCGCCGACGGTACGCCGGGCAACCTACGGGTCGACTACCTGCTGCCCCGCCGAGGGCTGCCGGTACGCGGTGCGGGGGTGTTCTGGCCGGTGCCGGGCGATCCGCTGTTCCGGCTGGTCGGTGACTACGACCCGACGCTGCCGGGTGGCTTCCCCACCTCCGACCACCGGCTGGTGTGGCTCGACATCCATCGATGATGCCACGATCGGCTCGCCGCGCCCCAGCGACAGCCGGTTCTCCCGCAGCAGCGCCCGCAACGCCTCGTCGAGGACGACCTGCCCGCGCGGGGGCAGCTCCTGGTCGATCGACGGAGGTCCGGATCCGGGTGACACCGGGTCGCCGGGTAGCGTCCCCCGCTCGGCCAACGCGTCGTCGTCGGCGTCCAGCGTCACGGCCATCGAACCGGCGGTGCCGCACGTCGAGCCACTCGTCCACCTGGTCACCTCCAGTCGCCGGTGAGTACGAACCCGGCCCAGTGGTAGAAATGTGCCCGCTCCGGCAGCGCCGCGGTGTCCATCATCGCCTGACGCATCGCGTCCGCCCGATGGCAGGTCCGGTCGTGCCGGTGGAACGCGGTGAGCAGTTGCTGCGCCGAGTGGTCGCCGACCCGCCACTGACTGGTCACCAGTGCCCGGGCCCCGCCGTGCAGCAGCGCCCGGACCAGACCGAGCAGTTCGTCACCGGGCCGCCGCTGGCTGACCCCGGTCTCACATCCGCTGAGCACCACCAGGTCCGCGCCGACCGGGGCGGCCAGCACCTGTGCCGCGGTCAGCACCTCCCCGCCGGCGAGGGCGACCCCGGCGGTGAGTCCATCGGTGAGTGACGCCCGGGCGTGACCGGCGAAGTGGACGGTGGCGGCGTCGCGCAGCGCGGCCAGCACGGCGTCGCGGGTCACCGCCCCGGCACCGACGACGTCGCCGATGCCCAACGTCTCGGCGACGGCCGTCGCCTCGGCCGACGCCCACGGCAGGTCACCGCCCGGATCGCCGAAGATCACCGCATGCCGCCCCGGGGCCGGCGCGACGACCGGCGGGGCCGGGGCCGGCAGCGCCGTCGCACGCCGACCCGGCCGGCCCAGGGTGTGCAGCAGCACCGACAGGCTCGGCGTGTAGCAGACCGGGTTGCGGTGCCCCAGCGGCAACCCGCCGGGCCGGCCGTCGACCGGCAGGCTGTGCAACGGCAGATCGTGCAGGACTCCGTGCGGCACCAGGTAGACCACATCGTCCGGTCCGGCCCAGTCGGTCAGCGGCGCAACCAGCCCGGCGAACCGGGCCCAGTCGGCGTACCCGCCGTCCGGGCTGTCCTGCAACAGCATCCGCACCCCGCCGGAGGTACGGAACACGCCGGCGGCGAAGTCGGTCAGCGCCGGCAGGTCCACGTCGAGCCGGACCAGCCGGGGCGTCTCCCAGTCGGCGGCCGACCCGATCAGCATCGCCGGCCCGTCCGCCGGGCAGTGGTACTGCGCGACGACGAGCCGACGCCCCGACGGCTGCGCCCACTCGGCGGCCAACGCGGCCCGGACCTGCGGCCAGTCCGGTGGCTGGCTGCGGCGCAGCGCAGCGTACCCGGCGGTCGCCGGATCGGCGGCCAGTTGGTCGAGTAGCTGGTCCAACCGGCGATGCAGCTCGGCCAGCTGGGCGTACCGGGTGGCCTGGCGGGTCTCGGCGTGCAGCTCACGCTCGGCGGCGAGCAGCCGGTGGTCGGTGCCGGGCTGGGGTGCCACGGCCGCCGCCGCGAGGGCGTCGAGCAACGCCCGGCCCTTCATCCGCTCCAGCCACCGTGACGCCAGCGCCGCGTCCGCGAGGTGGTCGACGGCGAGTTTGAATCCGGCCCGGTAGACCTGCTGTTTGTCGACGCCGAAACCGATCCGGGTGAGTTGGTCCTCCAACGGGTTGGTGGGGTCCGTCCCGGCCGCGGCCCCCCGCAGCACGTCGATCTCCCAGACGGTCTCCTCGAATCCGGCCGCCGCCTCGGCGAGCCGCCGCGCCGCCCGGTCCGGGTCCGCATCGTGCTCGGCCGCTTCCATCTGCGCGTCGGCGGCCAGCCAGCGGGCCCGCCAGGCCACCGCGTTCAGGTCGGCCTCGCGAAACGCCCGGTGCGCCTCGCGCAGAACGGCGGAAACCTCGTCGAACGCCGCCGGATCGCGCAACCGGCGGGCGAGAACGAACCCGGTCATCGCCTCGTACGCCAGGGTGAGGCCGAGTTCGGGGCGCAACTGGTAGGCGCGGGCGACACCCTTGGCGGCGGCGAAGTGCCGCGACCAGGTCGGCGGGTCGTCGTCGAGGAACGCCACCTGGCCACGGATCTGATGCGCGGCGGCGAGCGCCCGCCGGCCCTCGATCGTCGTCAACGGTTCGACCTCGGCGATCGCGGCGGCGAAGTCGTCCTCGCCGTCGGTGTCGACGACCGGGCGCAGGCCGGCGGCGTACCGGAGCTGGGCCCGCAGCAGCAGCCGCTGCGCCAGCAGCCGGCCGGCTTCGGCGTGGTCCGCCAGCGCCGACGCCGACTCGACGGCTTCGCCGCACCGGCGCAGCGCGGCGGCCGGGTCGGTGCCGGCGGACAGGGCGGCGAGTTGGGCCGACACCTGGGCGCTCAGCGAAGTCGGTCCGACCTGCGCCAGGTCGGCGCGGGCCGCGTCGAGCGTCGCCCGGGCGTCGACGTCGCGGCCGACCGACGACAGGTTGGCGGCCAGCATCACCCGCAGCGCCGTGCGGGCGGCGCGGTGCGGCGCACGCCGCAGCGCGTCGGCAACCAGACCGCGGGCCTTGCCGTCCTGCCCGGCACGGAACAGTCCATCGGCGGTGCCGACGGTGTCGATCAGGTCGAACGTCTGCCAGCTCTGACCGGCGCCGGTCCGCCCGGCGTGCTCCGCCGCGGCCCGCTGCTCGGCGGTTTCACCACGCCAGGCGTGCCACTGGTGCAGGGCCCACCACACCTCGTGCGCCATATGGTCGGCCCCGGCTTCGGCGAACTGCTCGGCGCACTGTCGGGCCAGCTCGACGGCCGGCTCGGCACCGTGCCGCAGCAGCGCCGAGGTGAGCGGCCAGCCGGCGCGGGCAGCGGGACAGACATGACCGCCGTCGACGAGCAACCGCTCGATCGTTTCGGTCTCGGCGATCGCGGCGGTGAGGTCGACCGCACCCGGGGTGGCCAGCAGCTCGGTGGTGGTCAGCTCCAACCGGGCGATGCGGGCCTCGGCCTGGGCGAGCCGGTCACCGGCCGCGCCGGTCCGCGCGACGAGGCCGTCGAGCAGGTGCAGCACCGGGCCGGTCGGCTGGTAGGCGATCGCCCGCAGCGCGGCGGCCTGTGCCAAGGTCGCCTGCCAGGAATCGTGGTGCCGGCCGAGCCGCCGGTACGCGGTGGCGACCCCGGCGAACGCGTCGGCGGCGGCGGGCAGCGCGGTGACCGGCGACTCGGCGTAGACGACCCGCAGCCGGATCACCCGGGCGGCGAGGTCGGCGGCGACGACCTGCTCCGCCGCCGGGTCCACCTCGGTGTCGGCAGGCAGTCCGACAAGTAGACGGTCCGCCGTACCGGCCGGGTCGTCGCCGGTCAGGGTGCGCATCCCCGCGTACGCGCGCCAGCAGGTGAGCTCCGCGCCGATCCCGGGCGCGGCGAACGCAACCGGGTCGGTGACCGCGAGCCAGTCGGCGAGGTCGCCGAAGCGGGCCTGCTCCAGCAGGGTACGCAGACCGAGCAACCGGGCCGCCGGATAGTCCTGGGCGGTGGGCGAGGGCGTCGAGGCTGCGGCGAGCGCTTCGGCGTACCGTCCCTGGGCGAGCAGCTCGCGCCCGTCCACGCGAAGATCGACGCTGGGTCCACGTTCGGTCACAGCGGACAGTCTGCCCTCGGTGGTCAACCGTTCGGGTGCCGGCCGGCACAATGGCGCGATGCGGCAGCGACGGTACGGGGCGGTCGACGTGCACTATCCGCCCGACGGTGGTGCCCGCGCGGCGCTCGTGGTGGCCGCCACACCGCTCGACGTGCTGGTCGTCGACGGCTACGTCGACCTGGATCCGCACGGGCGGCCGGGTCTGGGCCGACACGTCCACGACGCACTGGGCACTGCGGTCGTCGGTGTCGCCAGGACCAGCTTCCAGTCGGCGGCGCGCGCCGTGGCGGTGCACCGGGGCGGTTCGACCCGACCGGGGTATGTCACCGCAGCCGGCCAGCCGGTATGTCAGTCGGTGCCGGTGGCGGCCAACGAGCCCGGTGGCCGGGCGCCCGGCGCAGCGACCGCCGTCAGCGGGATCCGCGCCGAGCAGACCCCCATGTCGGCGCGGGCCTGCTGATAGAACTCGGCGCGGGCGCGACGGTAGTCGGCGAAGCCGTCGCGCCAGGTCTGCTCGTCGACCGGTTCCTCGCCTGCGGCGAACCCTTCCAGCCGCCACAGCGTCTCGGTCAACGCCTGCGCGGCGGCGATCGTCGGCTCGTCGGCCAGCAGCAGAATCGACTCGAAGCGCACCGACCGGTCGGACTCGGCCTGCCCGAGCAGGGCCAAGCCTTCGTCGCGGCCGATCGGGCTGATCGCGGTGACCACTCCCCGGCTGGCCAGTACGCGTGAGGTGAGCAGCGCGATGTGCTTCGCGGTGGCGGCGAAATCGACGTAGGCGGCCAGTCGACGCTCGTCCCAGCGCACGGAGAGCTCTCGACGCCACCGGTTACGCTCGGTCAGCCCTGTGCCGACGTAGGTCAGCACTCCACCGACGGCGACCGCGAGAATCGTCGACACCTGGTCCAGCAAGGACATCTCGTCCCTTCTCTCAGGTAGGTCAATCACGGTAGCGACCGTGTTCAAACCGAACGTCCCCTGTGGGGCTGCCGACACCTGGGACAACTGCGGTACGTTGCTTGTCCAATCACGGACACCGACACCTGGGGACGGTCACCATGACGATCGGCGCGATGGCACTCTTCGTCAGTTCCATGATCCTCTGTGGGTGGCTACGGACGTCGCTACCCGCCAGGCGTACCGGTGAGCGCGGTGACCGCCGCCGCGCACCGGGCTCGACCACCGCGCCGGCGGTCGGCCTGCTGGTGGTCGGCTGCGCGGTGGCGCTCACCGGCTGCACGGCCGGGCCGGCCGACGCCCCGCCGGCCGGGCCGACGGCACCGGCACCGGCACCGACCGACCAGCCACCGGCGCAGGCGAGCCCGGCACCGACGCTGGCGGCGCTGCCGGACCCGGCCACCAGCAACGAGCCGGTGGTCGCGGTCACCGCCACCCGTGGGCCGGCGGCGGTCGACACCGTCGAGTTGCACCCCGGCAGGCTGTGGATCACCCTCGATTGCATCGCCGACGACGGCCCCGGCGACCTGGCGCTCATCCTGGAGCCGGGGCCGCGGTTCGACCTCGAATGCCCCACCGATGAGGTGTATCTGACCCGCAATCTCGATCAGGACCATCTCGGCGGGCCGACCAGCGTCCGGGTCGAGACCGGCCCGGACGTACGGTGGAGCCTGCTCGTCGAGCAGTAGCCGGGCTACCCTGCGACGGTGAGCGGATGCGTGTTCTGCCGGATCGTGACCGGTGACGCCCCCGCCTGGCGGGTCGCCGAATCCTCGGCCGGGGTGGCGTTCCTGGACACCCGTCCGGTGTTCCGTGGGCATGTGCTGGTCTCGCCACGTCCACACCTGGTCACGCTGACCGACCTGCCGCCGACCACGCTGCCGGACTACTTCGCGCTGGTGCAGCGGGTGGCGGCGGCGGTGGAGACAGGACTCGACGCGGGCGGTTCCTTCGTGGCGATCAACAATCGGGTGTCCCAGTCGGTGCCGCACCTGCACACCCATGTGGTGCCCCGGACCAAGGGCGACGGGCTGCGCGGCTTCTTCTGGCCGCGTACCCGCTACGCCGACGCCGCCGAAGCCCAGCGGTACGCCGACCGGATCGCCGCAGCCCTGCCCCCGACCGCCTGACTCAGCGGGTGGTCGGGCGCACCACCGTGTACGGCGGCACCGGCTCGGTCGCCCCGTACTGGAGGTTGACCATCAGCAGGTCACGGCCGCCGAACGGCGGCTGCACATGGCGCAGCCGCTGCCGAGTCGGCAGATCCGCGATCTGGAGCTGGTGTCGGGCCGGCTGCAGCGGTCAACGGCGGAAGATTGTCATCGAGTGACCGACCTGGTCGATCGGCTCGCTGCCGTCGATCAGCTCGCGCAGCTCGCCGCCGGCCGTGGCGACCCAGGTGTTCGACACCACCAGCAGGCCGCGTACCTGCGCCGGTGGCACCTCATGCGGGTCGGCCGCCACGATGCCGTAGTACTCCGGCACGCCGGCGCCCTTGTACGCCAGCCACACCTGCTCGTCCGGGTACCGCTGGCGCAGCCGGTCCGCCAACCGCTCCAGATCCTGCCCCCAGTCCACATTCGAGTCGTGCAGGTGGCGGTAGGTGCCGGCCGGGCCGCCGAACGCCTCGTTGGCGTACGGAAGATAGAACGGGAAGGCGCGGACCGAGCTGATCGCGACCAGCGCGACCAGGGTCACCGCCGCGATCCGGGCGGGCCGCACGCGCCCGGCCGGCCACCGTACGGCCGTCAGGGCGGCAGCGGCCACTGCCAGGAACACCGGGATGAAGACCGCGTACCGCGCGCCCAGGTCGCGGGAGCCGGTCATCGCCACCGCCAGCAGCACCCCCGCCGGCAGCAGCAGGTACGCGGCGGCCGGGCGCAGCCGGGGCACCGCCAGCATCGCGACCGCGCCGACGAGCCAGAGCACCAGCGCGCCGAGCGGGGTCTTCACCAGCAGCGCGGCCGGCAGGTAATACCACCGGTGGCCGGAGTACGTCTCGCCGAACAGGTACCCGCCCCATTCCCAGTCCTCGAAACCGAACTGGATCCGCATACCGTCGCGGAACGGCTCGGGAAACGGCAGCCAATCGATCACTGTCCCACGGAGCCCGTCGATCGCCGCCACCGAGCCAGGCGGCACGGTCTGCAGCCGCACGTCGACGACGAGGTAGCTGACCCACACGGTCATGATCGCGAGCAGCCCCATCGCGGTCGCGGCCACACCGGCGACGACGAACCGCCGGACCCGGGGTGACGACGGCCGGGTCGGCCAGGCCGGGCGGGCGTGCCAGACCGACCAGGCGGCCAACGGCAGCAACACCGGGACCGCCGCCAGCGCGCTCATCTTGGTGGCCAGCGCCGCGCCGAGCGCCAGTCCGGCCAACGGCAGGTAGACCCACGGCCGCCGCCGGGCCCGCCACAGCAGCCAGGTCGAGGCCAGCAGGAACCCGGCGGTAGGCACGTCCAGGGTGGCCAGCGAGCCGTGCGCGATCACGTCGGGCGTGAACGCGTACACCGCCAGAGCGATCAGGGCACCGGCCCGGCCGGTGATGTCGCGGGCGAACGCGAAGACCACCAACCCGAACGCGAGGGTCAGCAGGATCATCGGCAACCGGGCCAGCAGCAACAACAGATCGGCGTCGTTTCCCGCTTCGTACAGCACGTGCCGGCCGAGATCGGTCTGGTTCCCCTGGAACTGCGGATCGATGCGTGGCTCGGCGAACACCAGGCCGGCCCCGATGATCAGTTTGCCCAGCGGTGGATGCTCCGGGTTGGCCTGCAGGCCACCGCCCTGCCAGTAGAGCGCCGCCGCACCCACGTACACCGGCTCGTCGATGGTCGGGGCCTGGGCGACCGCGGTGGTCACCATCGCGAACGCCATCTGCGCCAGCAGCACGAACACCACGAGCGGATACCACCAGCGCTGGTGGCGCCGCGACCACCCGCGCCAACCCGGTTCCGGCGCCGCCGCGGTCGGACCGCCACCGACAGTGACGGGCGCGTCCCGGTCGAGGGCTCGCGAAGGCCAGCGCAGAAGACTCACGGGCAGGTAGCCTACCGCGCCAGTCGCCGGGACGGCCCTACCGTGCGTCACGGCTCGCAGACGCCCCAGCGGTCAGTTCTCCACACCCTGCTGATCCCCGCACTTCCCGTCCCAGGAGACGCCGCCGTTCTCCGGCTCCACCGGGGACAGCAGCATCTGGACCTGCGCGATCCCGGCGAGGGTGATCTCGATGACGGGGATGGGCTTGTTGACAGTGTTTCCGGCCGCTTCAGGTCGATTCGCCTCCAGCGCGATGGGACCGGACGCACCGCAGTACGGTGAATCGTCGTTGATCTGCGCGAAACCGTTTCGGAGCGAATCGAGCTTGTCCAGCTCGTTGTTCAACGGTGCGACGTTGAAGAGGGCCCGAACAGCCACCGTCACCGCGTCGTAGGCCATGATGGCTCCACCGGCGGCGAGATCGGCGGTCGCGTACCGCGTCCTGTCGGTCAGGATCTCCCGGAGGTTGCCCAGCTCCACCGGCTCCGTCTCCCATTGTTCCGGGTGGGTCAGCCCGGTGTAGAAGAACCTGATCGCCTTTCCATCAGGCACCGTGGTCTGCTCGGGTGCGATGCGCCCGACCAGGGCACTGGCGTCGTCGCCGGAGAGGACGGTCACCGAGTGATTCTGCGGGCACTGCTCTGCCAGCGACATGAGGAAGATCCGTAGCGAGCTGGACCGGCCCGCGAAATAGGCGACCACGGGTGGACCGGGAGCGCAGAGGTCACCAGCCAACCCTTCCAGCGCCTGGTGGTGACCGGTTTCGCTCGGATCGAGGGTCCGGGTCGAGAAATCGTCCTGGAACGTCGATCGGAACGCGTCCTTCAATGTCGCGACATAGGTGTCGTTCTGACCGCCGACAGTCAACAGGTATGCGTTGGCCTCCGCCGGATCCACCAGGTTCTGGAGATGTCGCAGGCCGACAGCCACCTCGTCTGCGTTGGTCGGTGACACCCGGTACAGATGCGGATAGATGTCGCCGTTCAGGTCGTCGGCGGTGATGGTGGCGCCCCACGGCCCCGGCGTTGTTCCGGCTTGAGAGGTTCTGTCCGTGTTGAGAACCGGACACGAGGCGAGTTGCG
>NZ_JBHMIM010000036.1:0-75364 GCF_048060115.1 Micromonospora sp. LOL_023 | reverse complement strand
GACCGGGACCGTCCTACCGCAAGGCAGGACTACCAACCGTGCGCTCACTAAAGCCCACTGAGAGGTAACGGAACCATCCGGTCGAGCGTTACCAACTCGTCGACGCAGCGCCGCGGCCCGGCCGGGTCGCCGGTCCAGATCAGCAGACGCCGACCCGTTCCCACGGACCCCACTGGGAGGCGGCAGGTTGCTGGTTGCGCGTCCACCACCGCGCCGTCCACGACTGCCCCGCCCGCACGACGGTCTCCCCACCGGTGTAGATCCAGGACGACGTCCACTCCGGATGGAAGCTCCCGGCGCAGTTGCGGTGGGCGCCCATTTCGGCCCAGGCACCCCACGCCGCGCTGCCCGGAGTCTGGTTCTTCGTCCACCACTGGGCCTGGTAGACCCGGCCGGCGTGGTGCACCAGGTCGCCATCGGTGTACACCTGCGCCGCCTCCCAGGCGGGTACGGTCGGTACCCACTGGGCGTAGATCGTCGCCGCGGTCCGCGCCAGCGCCGAAACCGTGGTCGTGGCGGTCACCGCGGTGCCGGTGCCGTCTGCCGCGGTGTTCCAGCCGGCGAACTCGTACGCGGGACGGTGCAGACCGGTCCCCGGCGCGTCCAGGCCGGTGTCGGACCACAACAGCCCGCCGCGGGACTCGGGTGCCGCGCCGATGCCGCCGTTGAGGTCGTACGACACGGAGTGGACGCCCTCGACGGCGGCCGCCCACGACAGCATCGGCGACTGGTTGGTGGTCGCCCGCAGCCTGATGGTCACCGGTCCGTCGGCGGCCAGGTCGATGTCGTAGCGCAACACCCGCGACGGTGTGGCGGAATCGAGGGTGAGCTGTGAGTCGACCCGGTGGGCGGTGCCGTCGTAGTCCAGGAAGACGTCGTAGCTGCGGCTGTTGCCGGGCCACCAGGAGTGGCTGCCCGCTACGATCGCGTGACGGCCCGCCGGCAGGCTGAAGGTGTAACTGAGGGTTGCCCCTACCTGGTTGGCCGTGTACACGCCGGTGGTGGTCGTCTTGCTGTAGTCGCCAGCGACAATCCCCTTGTACTGGATGTCGCGGGCGCCGGCGGCGTTGTGCGCCCCGAGACCCCAGGTCGCGCCGCCGTCGAGAACCTGATCGGGTACGGCGTTGAGCAGGTCGTCGCCGACCAGGTCGGCGACCGCCGCGTAGGCCGGCGACTCGTGACCCAACGCACCGGTGGCGGTGCCGTTGACGTCGGCGAAATAGCGCAGTCCCCTCGGCACGACCTCGACCCAGGCGGTCGTGCTGGCGGCACCGTGGCTGCCCCGGACCGCGACCGTCGTCCACGCCTTGCTGACGTCGAGTCCGTCGAGGTCCCAGGTCACCGCGAGGTCCCGGGTGGTGCCGTCGGTCAGCCTGGCGGGCAGCGTCGCCGGCAGGTTCCCCGGTGCTTGGCCGGGGAAAGTTGCCCGCCAGACCTGCGGTATGGAGACCACCCGGTTGGCCAGCGGAAAGCTGGCCGCCTGGAGTCGGGAGACGAGCTGCCCGGCCCCCTCGACGTCGAGGCGGTAGGCCACCGGGTCGGCCACGGCCCGGCCGGCCATCGCGATGTTCGTCTGCAGCAGCGCCCAGTCCTGGTCGGTGAAGTCCGCGTTGCGCTCGATCCGCGAGGCGGCCGCCAACGCCTGGCCGACCGCCGTGCTCGACGCCGCCTCGGCGGGCGGCACCCCGGGAACGCCGACCGCGTCGACCACCAGTCGACCGGCGATCACCTCGAGGGTCACGGTGTGCCGGCCCCAGGGCAGCCCTCGCACGGCGACGGTCTGCTGGAAGTTGGTGGCGGACCTGGTCGGCAGGTTCGTCGCGACGAGTTCGCCGTCGACCCGGACGTTGAGCCGGGCAGTGCCGTCGTTGGCTCCCGTGACGTCGATCCCGGAACCGGTGAACGTGTACGCGAGGGTGGCGCCGGGTCCCCGACTGGTCGACGACGAACGCTGGTAGTCGTACATGCTGCCACCGTTGGCGTGGCGCCAGTCTCCGCCGTAGCCGAGCATGGTGGCCGGTGGGTCGGCCAGGTCGGTCGTCTCCAGGTTGTCGAGGAGCTCGCGGTAGTACGGCAGGTGACCCGGCACCCGCTCGATCGTCAGGTTGTCGAAACTGGTGTGGTGGAAGCCGCTGGCCAGGTCGACGCGACCGGACAGGTACGGCGTGGCGTCGGTCCAGCTGAACACCTGGTCGCCGTCGACGAAACCGGTGATCTGGTGACCGGCGACCCGGATCGCCAGCCGGTGCCAGCCGGTGGCGTCGAATCCGGCGGCTGTCCCGCTGGCGATCGTCGTACCGGTGCGGCGGAACTGCCAGGTGCCGTCGGAGCCGAGCCGCAGCGCGTACGGCGTACCGCTGAGACTGTGTGAGCTGCCGCCGCCGGTCGAGCGCGCGCCGATGGCCGCGTAGTTGTCGACCGCCGGGTCCCGGTCGAACCGCACGTCGACGCTGGCCTGGTAGTTGGTCCAGCGCAGGTCACCTATGCCGGTGACGGGATCGGCGTTGTTCCAGGCACCGCCGACGCCGGTCGTCGCTCGGTCGACCTGCTGGCGCAGGACGTATTCTCCGTCGCCGGTCCGCACTGTCTCGAAGGCACCGTTGCGGTCCCAGGTGTACAGCGGAATGGCACCCGTGTCGCCGCCACGGGAGTCGATGAAGTTCTCGGTCTGGTTCGTGACGACGCCACCCGGACCGATCACCGGCACGGTCCTGCCGGAGTAGTCGAAGTCGTCGGTCCACAGCCTGCCCTGCGCCGGGTCGGCGTCCAGCACCGTGCGCTCACCCTCGACCGGCAACGGCGCAGTCCACTGCGGACTGTCAGCGACGTCGAGTGAGGTGACGGTGACGATCGAGTACGGGTCGACGCTGACCTGGTAGTCGCCGGCGGTGCCGGGCGCGACATCGGCGACGTGCCGCTTGTAGTTGGCGTTGAACGACTCACCCGCGCCGGCCGCATCGGTCTGCCACACGGCGAGGGTCGGGTCGGCGCCGAGATCGAAGCTGACCGGCGTGATGTCGTACGTCATGGCGTACTCGGAATCGTTGACGATCACCGTGGAGAAGTCCGACCCGTCCGGTGCCGCCATGGTCAGGTAGTTGGGCTGTCCGTTGCGGCCGACGACCGGGTTGGTGCCGGTGGCGGTGGAGGTGCTGGCCTGTGGGACGGCCCGCCAGATCCCGGCGGTGTTGGCGTCGTTCTCCCAACCGGTCTGCGCGAAGCTGGTGAAGTGCTGCAGCACGGCCAGGCCGGCGTCGTAGTGCAGCCACCCCGACCACGGGTCGCGGGCGGAGACAAGTTCCTTGAAGGAGTACTGTCCGCCCTCGAAGAACGAGCCGATGGCGGGTTGGTAGACGAAATGGGTCCGCCGTGACATCACGAAGCCCTTGACGATGGTATTGGCCATCTCCAGCGCGCTGCCTGTCCCACCGAGGCCGGTGCCCGGCACGGTCGGGTCGGGCGTGTTGTTGTTGGGCCGGAACGACGAGTTGCTGAAGGTGGCCTGCGCTTCGCTGTTCCAGATCTCCTTGTCGAACTCCTCGGCGAGCCGGGTGAAGTTGCGCTGGCTGTCGTCGTTGGTGTTGTAGTGGTAGCCGGCGACCGTGACCGCGTCGCGCAGTTGCGCATCGCTGACCATCGCGCCACCGAAGGTGCCGACGCTCACCTCGTCTGAGATGACGACCTGGATCCGGCGGTAGAGCTCCGCCTCGCCGGGGCGGAAGCCAGCCAGCGCTGGATCGTCGCTGATGTAGCCGGTGGTGTCGGTGCGCACCTGGTTCGCGTACTGCTTGGTCCAGGCGAGGTCGGCGCTGTGCTCGTTCACTCCCGGGTTGACGTAGTCGACCATGTAGCCGTACTCGCGGTGGGCGGCCAGGATGGTGTTCTTGTACCAGGTGTAGATCTTGTCGTTGGTGTTCGCCCAGGCCGGCGCGTTCCACCGCAGGATGCTGACCTTGAGGTCCGGGTTGACCTTCCTGGCGTCGGCGGCCAGTTGGAAGCCCGGGTGCCGGGTCACGTTCGCCCGTTCGGTCTCCCAGCGCATGGTGGCCGGGTCTGATCCGGTCGAGTTGTTCCGGTCGTTGCCCATCTCGATCTTGACGTGGCTCATGACCGGGTGGTCGCCGCCGAAGAGGACCCGCAGCAGCCGCGCGTACACCTCGGGATGCTGCGCCTTGTAGTCCATCAGCACCGCGCTGGTGCTGTTCGCGCTCAGCACGCCGAACCCTTTGAAGGTCAGGCCGTTGACGTTGTCAGCCGCGATGTCGCTCGCGTCCACGGTGACGTCGACGGTCGCTGCGGCCGCGGCTGCAGCCGCAGCGGTAGGCGTACCGGAGATCAGCTGAGTTGGCAGGAGCATCCCGCATGTGAGCAGGGCTGCGGTGACGGTCGCGACGCGCCTGCGTCTCATGGAGGCCCCCTCTGCTGACCACATGTTTCAGTCAGGTGCTCGGTTGGTGACGCGACAGTAAATCGATCGAAGATGCCCGTCAACAACCCGAAACGATCGCAATCGACCTCTTACGATCACAGTCGACCAACGCACATGCACATCTACTCGCATAGATGTCGAGATGCCCGAAATACACCGCCGTCGTCGCCGCGAAAGTGATCAGAAAGATCCAGAAACGATCAAGATCTCAGGCGGTCGGCCCGAAGCCGGTCCGCCGATGCCCCGCAGCGCCTGCCCACCGCAGCCGCAGCCGACGCGGCCCGTCACGTCAGCGCGGCTTCGATCCGCGCGACCGCGCTCGCAACGCCGTCCTCGGCAGCGATGCGTCGCCCCAGCTCGGCCGCCGCGTCCCGGACATCGGCGTCGGTGGTGACCTGGCGGATCGCGGTGGCGAGCCGCTGCGCGGTGAGCGTGGACTGCGGCACCGGGACGCTGCCCGCGCCGATCGCCGCCACTCGCCGACCCCAGAAGAACTGGTCCAGGATGAACGGGCAGATCACCGACGGCCTGCCGGCGCGCAGCGCGGCGGCGGTGGTGCCGGCACCACCGTGATGCACCACGGCGGACACCCGGGGAAACAACCAGTCGTGCGGAGCCTGCGCGATGGGCAGGACATCGTCCGGCAGGTCCGCCGCGTCCAACCCGCCCCAGCCGGTGGCGACGATGCCGCGTACGCCAGCCAGGCGCAGCGCTTCGACGACGGCGCGGGTGAGACGCTGCGGATCCCGCCCGGCCATGCTGCCGAAGCCGACGTACACCGGTGGGTCGCCAGCGTCGAGGAAGTCGACCAGCTCGGCCGGTGGCTGCCAGCCGGTGGCCCCGTCGAGGAACCAGTATCCGGTGAGCTGGGCGTGCCCGGGCCAGTCGGCCGGGCGCGGCAGCACGTGGCCGCTGACGGCGTGCAGCACCGGGATCGGCCGCCCGTCGGGCAGCCGGGTGGCCAGCGCCGCGCCCCTGCGCCTGGCCAGCCCCAACGTCTCCTGGCGGAAGGTGTTGACCATGCCGTCGTACATCCGGAAGCCGGCACCGACGAGACGGTAGGTGAGCCGGTTGTACGCGCGGCCGAGCGGCAGCGCGGGTGCGCCGATCAGTGGAAAGTCGCCGGTCGCCACGGACATCGGTACGGGCACCGCCTGCACCGCCGGCACGCCGAGTTTCTCGGCGACGTGCGGGCCGGCCAGCGCCTTGGGGTGGTAGACGATCAGCTGCGGGTCGGCCTGGCGGGCCGCCTGCCAGACCTCGGCCAGCAGACCCCGGTTGATCGGGTTCGCCTGCCGGGCCAGCCTGATGTTGGTCTTGACCGAGCCCAGAAGTCCGGTGGTGTCCTCCATCGCGGCGCGACCCGCCGCCGAGTCGAGCAGTTGCAGGATCTCATCGCCGAGGTGGCCGTACGCCAGACCGTGGTCGGTGACGAAGGACCGGAATCTGGCGCAGGTGGCCAGGGTGACGTCGTGACCGGCTGCCCGCAGCCCGATGCCGAGCGCCAGGTACGGCTGGACGTCACCGCGCGACCCGACGGTGACGATCAAGACCCGCACCGTCACACGCCCCTCTTGGTCTGCCGGCGGAACTCCTCCATCAAGGCGGGCGTCCGTTCGATCATGAACGTGTAGAAGTCGCGGGTGTGCCGCAGCCGGTCCGCCCCGGGAGCGTCCGCGTCGCCGACGAGGTCGATGCCGCGCTGCATCAGGTCGATGAAGGTACGCATCTTGTCGGTGGGGTCGATCGCCCGGGCGAAGGCGTCCGGGTGTATCTCGTACGCGTGGCCCCGGCCGCTGGTCGGCACCCGACGCACCATGCCGGACTGCTCCAGCGCCCGCATGCCGGCCGAGACGGAGGCCTTGGACAGCCCGACCGCCTCGCACAGTTGCGCGGTGGTCTGACCCGGCGGGTCGCAGATCAGCAGCCAGCCCAGCAGCTTGCCGAACGCAGGGGTGGTGCCCATCTGAGCGAGGGCGACACCGACCTCTTCGGCGTACCGCCGCCCGGCGTCCGGGTCCACGCGCATCTCCTTCACCACCGAGGACACCCCTCCACGATGAACGTCATCATCAGGAACGTTCAGGACTTCCCGAACGCCAACCGTAGCACGGCGGCTGGTGACGCGACCCGCACCGGTCCCACCCGGCTCAGCGGCGGGCGAGCGCCTGGGCGATCAGCTGCTCGCTGTCGGCCCAGAGTTGCTGCGCGCGGGCGACGTCGTAGGACTCGGGTGAGGATCGGGCAATCTTCGGACCCTCCAGGTACGCACCGGTGGTGCCGTCGAACCGGGCGTCGCTGGCCAGGTCGGCCAGGTGCCTGGCGGAGGCCCGGGAGCTGCGGGCGCCGGGCAGCAGCGCGCTGATCAGCGGAGCGGCCATCCGAAAGCCGGTCCGGACGAGCGTCGGATAGTCGCGGGACAGGCTGGTGTCGGGCATCAGCCCCGGGTCGTACGCGTTGACGCTGATCGGCCGCCCGTCCAGGCGGCGGGCAAGCTCGTAGACGAAGTAGATGTTCGCCAGCTTCGACGTCGAGTAGCGGACCCGGCCCGCCGTCGGGGTCGCGTCGGCGTCGGACGGGTCGACGAGCTCGCGGGCACTCGTCCAGCGCGGCTCCGGAAAGCCCATGCTCTTCTCCCGCCAATGGGTGCCGCTGCTGACAATCGCGATCCGGGCCCCGGCGGCCAGGTCATCCAGCAGCCCGGCGACGAGCAGGTGGTGACCGAGGTGGTTGGTGGCGAAGGTCAGCTCGTAGCCGTCGGCGGACCGGCGTACCCCGTCGATGACCTGAACGCCGGCGTTGCCGACGATGGCGTGCAGCGGCGGACGCTGCCCGGACCGGCGCAGTGCCCCGGCCGCGTCCGCGACCGAGCGCAGGTCGGCCAGGTCGATCCGGAGCAGTTCGAGGCTCGCCGCAGGGGTCCGGCGACGGATCTGCCGGGCCGCCGCCTCTCCCCGGCTCTCCGCCCGGTGGCCGAGCACGACGTGCCAGCCCTGGGCGGCGAGCCGCCCGGCAACGCGCAGTCCGAGGCCGCTGGTGGCCCCGGTGATGACGACGGTCCTCATCAGAATGAACCCCTTCATGGGTTGACGTTGTCAACCTGACACTACGTCGTCCAGGTTGACAGCGTCAACCTGATCTAGGATCGGGCGATGAGCACCCGGGACGACCTGGTCGCCGCAGCGACCGCACTGCTCGACGAGGGCGGCCCCGATCGGGTCACCCTGCGGGAGGTCGGGCGTCGGGCCGGCGTGTCGCACAACGCGCCGTACAAGCACTTCGCCGACAAGCAGGCCCTGCTGGAGGCCGTCGCCATCCAGGAGTTCGACCGGCTCGACCGGGTCATGACGGCGACACCGACGCCACGGACCGAGGCCGCCGCGCTGCTGCGGCGCGTCCTGCTCGACTACGTACGCTGGGCCCAGCACCATCCCCGTCGGTTCGCGCTGGTCTACGGGTGGTCGATGAACGCCTCAGCGGACCTGCACGAGCGGGCCGGCACCACCTGGCGGCGACTCGTCGAACTGACCGCCAAGGCCCAGGCCGCCGGCGCACTGCCCGCCGGCGACCCGGAGCGCGCCGCAGCCCTGGTCCGTGCGCTGGCACACGGTGCCGCCGACCTGTCCATCACCGGCCACCTCGCGGCCGACGGAAAGGGCCGGGCCAGCGCCGAGGACCTGGTCGAGGACCTGCTCCAGGTGCTACGTCAGGCCGGACGGTCGAGCTGACGTTGTTCGCTCAGGATCGGTTCGCCGCGTACAAGCGGTCCAGGTCGACGAGCTGGACGCCGGGATCCGTGGCCGCCATGGACCGAAGGTCGTCGGTGAAGCCGCCGCCGCTGAACAGCAGCAGCCGGCACCGGTCGGCCCGGACGCTGTCGCGGCCACGCAACAGGCTGCGGATGTGCGCCAGGCGTTGCAGGTGGCTGGTCCCGACGGTCTCGTGCCACTTGGCCTCGCCGATCGCGAGGAGTTCCTCGCTGCCGTGCTCGTCGCGGCCGAAGACCGCCACGTCCACCTCGTGCTGAGTGCGGGCGGCGGGGTCGTTGACGACACCGGCAGCCACCCGGGTCGGAAAACCGCCAAGAACGTCCGGATCGGCTTCCCAGCGGGCCCATTCGCGGCAGATCGTCTCGAAGTGCGGGCCGACGACCTTGCTCAGGAACGTGCGCTGCAGCCGGGGCCAGACCTGCCGCGACCGACCCGCACGCTCCAGGTCGCCCCAAGTCGGCCGCATCACGGCGTGGTAGAAGACGAGCAGTGGCTCAGCGATCCGGTAGACGCCCCGGTTGCTCTTGAACGCGTCGGTCTCCCGCACGACCAGGCCGACGTCCTCCAGCACACCCAGCGGGTGGGCCAGGTCGGACGGCTGCCGGCCCAGGAAATTGGCGATCTCCCCACGCCGGGTACGACCGTCCGCGATCGCCGCCAGCACCGAGTGGTACAACGCGGGGTCGCGGATGTCCGGCTCCTCCGCCAACAGGTAGCGGGCCTCCCGGAACAGCGGGCGGGCCGGGTTCAACACGGCCCGCACCACCCAGTCGTCGAAATCGTCCGGCCCGGCCGGTGAGTCGTCCTGCGTGAACTCGTGCCGATAGGCGGGGGTGCCGCCGACGATCGCGTTGACCAGCAGGGCGGTGCGTGGGTCGGCGATCCCCCAGAACCGGGCCGCTGCCCGGTAGTCGAGCGTGCGGACCACCAACTCCAGGCCGGCCCGTCCGCGCAGCGGCGCGGTGCCGGCCAGCAGCCCGCCCATGAACGACAGCGCCGAACCGCACAACAGCAGCCGTACCTGGGTGTTCGACCGCTGTCCCGCCGGGTCGAGCGCCCGTTGGATGATCGAGGGAAGTGCCGGGCTGACGCGGGCCAGGAACGGAAACTCGTCGATCACCACCGGAAGTGGCCCGGCAGGGGCGAGTGTCATCGTCCGGGTGACCGCTTCGTCCCAGTTCGCAAACCGCAGCGGCGTCGCCTCACCCAGATAGTCACCGAGCGCATCGCCGTACTGGCGCAGCGCGTCAGCCTCGGACGACTCCGTGGCGGTGAACATGAACCCGCCAGCTACCCGTACCAGCGCGTCGAGCAGGAACGTCTTGCCCTGACGACGACGACCGGAGACCACTCCCAGCGTCGCCCCGCCCTGCGGCAGGCGCGCGAACCGGACCAACTCGTCCCACTCGACGTCACGGTCGAAGATCTCCGCCGGCTTCTCCACCTCACCATCCCGTCACGCTAGTGTAAGCGTAGTTACTATAACTATACTTACATCTCGCTCGCCCGTATTGCCTACCCCTTGACCCGCTGACAGGGTCGCCGGCGACAAGGCCGGCAACTGGTCGAGGTGATACGAGATGGCGATCCCGGCAACGGAGGTCGCGTACGCTGGCTGGCCTTTGAGAGGAATCGGCGGGAGGGGCCATGACCGAGTTCCACGACTGGGACGACGTCCGCAGCGAACTGCACGATGGGGACGATGCCGCGCTGGCGACGGAACGCGCGCGTACCGAGGCATGGATCAGTGCCTTCCACCTCACCGAGGAACGCGGTGACGCTGCCCGGCTGACGCTGGCGAGGGAACCTGTATTGTCGTGAAACTGGCGGGTTGAGGGTCATACAGGTTCCCTCGTTACGAAACGCCGGTCGTCAGCCCGAGCGCCGTCGCCAGCCGGGCGACGCCGGCCGCGTCCGGCCCGCACCGGGCGATCTCCGCCACGACCGTACGGGCGGAAGGCCGGCAGCGGATCTCAGCCGGTACGACGCGGTCCGCCTCGACGAGCCAGCGTCCTGCCGCTACGAAGTCACCGACGTCGAGGTACGCCCGCGCGGCGTCCACCAGGTACGCCGCCCGATGCTCCGCCGGCAGTCCACGCCACGTCAGCTGCCGGGTGGCCGTTTCGTGTCGGCGTACCGCCTGCCGGGCGTCGCCCGACTCCACGGCCGCCGCGACGTGCGCCAGCTCGACGGCCGCCGGGCCGAAGCTCGCCGTACGGTAGTCCAGCCCGTCGCCGATGCGGCCAGCGACGTCAGCGGCCCGGCCGAGCAGCTCGTCGACGCTGCGGGTTTCGCCGCAGCCGGCAGCGGCCAACCCGGCCTGCAGCAGCAACGTCCCGTACACCGTGCCGCGCTCGACAGACGCCGCCGCGATGCGGTCGGCGGCGGCGACCGTCGTCGTCATCGCCAACCGGTCCTGGCCCAGCCCGCGCAGCGCCTGCCCGAGCGGCACCGCCGCCGAACCGGCCAGCACCGGATCGCTGCCGGCCACGGCCAGCGCCCGATCGGCCGCCAACCAGGCCAGCTCGGGTTCACCGACCTTGACCAGCACGAGCGCGATAATCCGGTAAGCGCGCACCAACAACTCCGCCCCAGGCGCAGGCCGGGTGGCGTGCAGCCGCCGGGCAGCGTCCAGCAACTCCGGCACCGTCCGCAGCAGCCGGGGATAGTCGCCGTACTGGTACGTCGACCAGGCGTGCTCCACCCGCTGCGTGACCTCCTGTTCCCCTGCCGGTCCGCTGTCGGCGGCGGTGAACACCTCGTAGCTGGCCAGCGCCGCTCGGACCGCCGCCACCCCGTCGACCGCCCCACCGGCCTCCGCTGGCCGGTCCGGGCCGACCAACTCCGCCGGGTCGACCCGCAGCACCTCGGCGACCTGCCGGATCAGCGAGAACCGGTCCAACGTCCGGACACCACGCTCCACCTTCTCCACCCAGCTCTTAGACCGACCGACCCGGTCGGCGAGCACCTGCTGGGTCATCCGCCGCCGTACCCGCCACAGGGCGACCCGACGCCCCACCGCCACGCTCACGGCCGCCCACCCGCATCGATCCCGGTCCCGTCGATCCAGGTCCAAGAGACGAAGCGTTCGTACAGCTCGGCCGGGTCGGTGATGCCGGCCTCCTCGGCGGCCAGGGTCAGCAGTTCGCCGACGTCGACCGACAACGCGACCGGCTCACCGACGTACGCCTCCGCCAACTGCGTGCGGCCCGGCGGACACGGCCACGGCGTCCCGTCCGGACAGACCGCGCAGCACCACGACGGCCGCACCGGCTCATGCACCGGCTCCCTGCCGGTTGCGGGTGTCCTCATCGCAGGTAATACCGGCCGGCGTTACCACCACGCCGATCCGTCCGATCCGTCCGGGTCGCCGGCCGCCGGTCCGGCGGCGGCACCGTACGGTCGGCAAACCGCCGCCGACCCGGCACCGGATACACCACATCCACCGGCACATCCGCACGCTGAAACCACTTCCCGAACACAACGCCCCCTCAACGAGAGTTGGAAGGGCGGCGACCCGAGGTGGCTCTCCACGTCAACCCCGAGCCGCCGCCCAGCAGGCGGGCCCGACGCGCGAAAAGGGCGATTACGGGATGCGACGCCGGGCCCAGCTAACGCGAGGCCGCGCCACCGCCGAACTCACAACCCGATACGGGAAGCGATGGCACAACCTCTGCAAGTAGCCTGCCCGGCACATTCAGTAAGGTCCACTGGTCAGCCGTTCGCCGGCCGCTTGCGAACAGCTTGACGCAGACGCGCCGACCCAGTGGCGTCGGCGACCACAGCGACTTCGTCCAACGCCTTCGTCGCCGCTTTCCGGTCGCCGATCGCCGAATGCACGTCGGCCAATGCGAGTAGATAGTCACCGGCCCACTCCGCATGCCGCTGCTCGTAAGGAAGGGCAGCAAGACCAGCGGTCAGGTCTGCGATCGCGGCATCGGCGGCATGCCGGTCAACGCCGGAATGGATCGCGTTTACGAGGCCGCGTTCCATTGTCAGGAAGGCAGACGACCGGTAGTAGTGCCACGGCGGCGGGTCGTCGCCGCTGATCTCGAACTCCGCCCCGAGTTGATCAGCTTCTCGGATTGTCTCAGTCGCTGCTTGCCGGCCGTCCACGTGCGCCACGGCCCGAGCGAGCTGAAGTGTGTCATAGACCCGCTCACCGATATAGACCTCGGCGCCGCCAGCAAGCGCTGCTCTGGACAGTTCCGCAGCTTCCGCCGGACGCCCGCACAGTTCCGCCAGATGTCCCTGGAAGCTGATCACGAGAGCGGTCAGGTCGACGTCCCCCGCAGCCACTGCCGCCGCTTCGGCCTGAGCGAGAACTCGACGGGCTTGCGCGTACCGGCCGAGGGTCATCTGCAGCCATCCGACCAGTTGCGCGGACTGTGCGACGACATGCAGCAGCCTGGCTCGACCAGCCCCGGTGGCGCTGGAAGCCAACTGCTCGACCGCAGCCGTGTGCGCGGCTGCGGCGTCAACGACCGCAGCCGACCCGACGACATCTTCGAGATGGCGATGTTGGGCGAGGATCACTGCCAGCGCCTCTGCTGCGGCGGCGCTGGTGTCGCCGGCCGCGAGACGGGAACGCTGGTCGTCGTCGAGTTGCCCGGCATCATCAACGACGAGTTGCGCCAGCCGGCCGCTCGCGCCGAGAGCCACGTCGAGGTGCCTGGCGACCTGGATCGTCGGTGTCTTGCGGCCAGCCTCAAGTTCGCACAGGTAGCTGGACGAGTAGGCGACTCGTCGTCCAAGTTCCCGATAGGAGAGACCAGACTGCTTACGCAAGGCACGCAGGGTGGTCGGCCAGCGTGGATCAACGATGATCATAGTCGGGCTCCCTAGCGGGCGGCGTGGAGGGGCGCGGCCGAACCGAGCGCCACCACGTCCGACCGTACCCCTCTCCTGGGACAATCCCCTTGCGACACACGGTTCTGCCAGGAGACCACGTCAGCGGAGCGGCATTTGTCCCAAGGGCCAGCGGCGGCGTCGGTCAGGCCAGTTCACCGTAATGCCGCAGCAGGCTGTTGACCTTGCGCAGCTTGTCGATGGTGTCGGGCGGTGGCGGGTCCGGGTTGAAGTGCATGACGTCGTTGCGGATATGCCGGATCTCGTGCAGTCGGTCGATGAACGTCCGACGGTCGAGTGGCCAACCCAACGTGCTCCAGACGCTGGTGTCGTCCAGGACCCGCAGGTAGTCGCCCATGCTGAGATCGTCGAAGGAGTTGATCGAGCGGTTACACAGCTTGCCCACCAGATCGAGGTCGACCCGACGGGTGATGATCCGGCGCAGGCTCCGGTCCAACTCGCCGATCTGATAGAAGGGCATTGCCATCTCGCCGTACGCCTGCACCACGTCAGCGGTCGTGACGATGCCGGCAACCACATTGTCCTCGCTGCGGACGAACACGTAGCCGCACCGTTGCAGCTCGGGCAGCACGTCGATCAACTCGCGGTCGTAGCGTACGGCGACGGCCTCGGGATCGATCGCGTCGGTCAGTTTGGCGTTCGGGTCGGCATGACGGGCGTGCGCTATGGATTGCCAGGTGACTGCGCCCCGAAGGTTGCGTGGTCCGTTGAGCACGGCCAATTGCGAGTAGCCGTTGAGGAGCATCTTGGTGATGGCCTACGTCTGCACGATGCGTGAGTACGACGAGTTCTGGTGCGTGTTCACCACGGACCGGATCGGCGGCCCTGTCTATACCGTGCGGGAGGACGGCTACTCCGTCAATGCACGCGGCACGCTGAGCGCCGGGATCCTCAACACCGTCTGCCCGATCTACCAGGGCACCGTCGCTGGCTCCAGCGTCATCTGGTACGTCGACATCATGGACAGCCTCGCCGAGTACGGGGCCACCATCGCCCCGTCCTGATCATCCGCCGACGGGAGCGGCGTCACCACGTACAGACAAACGGTGACGCCGTTCTCATCACCGAGGGTGCGGCAGGGCGTCGGACAGTGCGGCGCGGCTGTTGACCCAGACGACCAGCAGCGCGCAGCCGGGCAGCGTCGACAGCGCCAGCAGCGGTGCCTGGTTGACCGACAGCAGGGCGGCCAGCAGCACGACCAGGCTGAGCAGGCTCAGCGGTGCGCGGCGTACCGCCGACCAGGCCGCGGCCCGGACGGTCGCGCGGACGCCCAGGCCCGGGGCCAGCTCGACCAGGGCCAGCAGCAGCACCGTCGTGGCGGCCACCAGCACGGTCAGCACCACCAGCAGTGGTACGAGCACCGCCGGCCAGCCGGCGTCGTGCAGCACCACGATGTCGGTGACCAGCACGGCGAGCAGGGCCAGCCCGGCCGACCAGCGCAGCGTCGCGGCGGCGAAGTTCCGCCGGTACGCGCGGAAGTACTCGCGTACCGGTGCCCGGTCGTCGTCCTCGGCCTGGCGCAGGTAGCCGAACGCGGCGGCGACCGCCGGCCCGACGCTGAGCGACAGCAGCCCGAAGAAGACCGGGTAGCGCCACGGCTGGGCGACGACGGCGAGCGCGACCAGCAGTGGCAGGTTGGCCACGGCCAGCCCGAGGTTGACCACCAGTACCCGGTGCACCAGCGACCAGATGACCGACCAGGTGTCCGCGCCGACGTTGATCCGCGCGGTCAGCGACGGCCGCAGCGACTGCTGGGCCGGTTGGCGTATGCCGGCCGCCGTCATTTCAACCCACTGGTGGCGATGCCCTGCACGAAGTAGCGCTGGCCGAACAGGAAGACGACCAGGATCGGCAGGATCGACAGCACCGAACCGGTCATGATCATGGCGTACTCGGCTTCGTAGAGCCCGATGAAGGTCCGCAGCCCGATCTGTACGGTCCAGAGGTCGTTGCTGGTCAGGTAGATGAACGGTCCCATGTAGTCGTTCCAGGTGTTGACGAAGGTGAGCAGCGCCAGGCTGGCCAGCGCCGGCTTGGACAACGGCAGCACGATCCGCGCCCAGATGCCGTACTCGTTGAGGCCGTCGATGCGGGCGGCCTCGGTCAGCTCGTCGGGAATGGTCAGGTAGTACTGGCGCATCAGGAACACGCCGAACGCGCCGAACGCCTGCAGCAGGATCAGCGACAGGTGGGTGTTCACCAGGCCCAGCCGTTCCATGATGATGTACTGCGGCACCATGTACGCCTGCCAGGGCACGGCGATCGTGGCGATGTAGGCGAGGAACAGCACGTCGCGGCCCGGGAAACTGATCTTCGCGAAGCCGTACGCGGCGAAGCTGCCGGTCAGCACCTGCAGAAACGTGATGGTGACGCTGAGAAACATCGAGTTGTACAGATAGGTGCCGAGCGGGATACGGTCCCAGATGCGCAGGTAGTTGTCGAAGTGGAACTCCTGCGGGATCCACTGGATCGGCACGGTGAGCACCTGCGAGTCCAGCTTGACTGAGGAAACCAGCATCCAGCCGAACGGCACCAGCACGGCCAGGCCAAGGACGGTCAGCAACAGCTGCAGGACGGCCCGGCGCACCACGGCGACAGTCATCGTTCCCCCCTCCGCTGCAACTGGAACTGGACCACCGTGATCACCAGGACGATCACGAACAGCACCATGGCGATCGCCGATGAGTAGCCGAATCGGCCCTGGGTGATCCCCTCCCGAAAGATCAGCTGCGACAACACCAGCGTGGACCGGCCCGGACCGCCTTCGGTCATCACCTGGATCAGGTCGAACACCTTGAAACTGGAGATGGTCAGCATGATGAGAACGAAGAAGGTGGTGGGCCGCAGCGACGGCACAGTGACGTGCCAGAACCGCTGCCAGGCCGACGCCCCGTCGGTGCGGGCCGCCTCGTACAGCTCGGCCGGGATGGTCTGCAGCCCGGCCAGGTAGAGCACCATGTAGTAGCCCATGTCCCGCCAGACACTGGTGATGATCACCGCCGGCATCGCCCAGGTCGTCGAGGTGGTCCAGCCCGGTGGGTTGTCGATGCCGATCGCCCGCAGCAGCTGGTTGACCGGGCCGGCGTCCGGGTTGAACAGCATGTTCCACACCACCGCGACGGCGACCAACGCGGTGATGTAAGGAAAGAACAACGCGGTACGGAAGAACTGGACCCCGCGTAGTTTCCGGTTGAGCAGTACGGCGAACCCGAGGGCGGCGACCAGGGTCAGCGGGATATGGCCGAGTGCGTAGTAGGTGGTGTTGTAGAGCGCGGTCCAGAAGCTCTCGTTGCTCGCCATCCGCCGGAAGTTGTCCAGCCCCACCCACTCGGGGGTGCTGTACGAGTTCCAGTGCATGAACGCGAGCGCCAGGGAGGCGACCACGGGCACCAGGGTGAGTGCGGCGAAGCCGACGAAGTTCGGCAGGATGAAGCTCCAGCCGGCCAGGGTGTTGCGCCGGCGCAGCCGGCGGGCGGTGCGGCCGGCCACCGGCGGCGGGGTGCCACCGGTGGCCGTCGCACGTACGGTGTCGATCGAGGTGGGGGTGGCCATGGTGGTGGTCAGTCGACCTCGGAGTTGACCCGGTCGGCCATCTCGGCGAGTCCGTCGTCGACGGACCGCTCACCGATCATGATCAGCTCGTGTTCCTCGGTGAGGATCGTGTCGACGTCGGAGGACCGCTCGTCGACCGGCATCTCCAGCACCACCTCGTCCGGCTGAAACGCCCGCTGGGCGATCTCGTCGTTGGTCATGCCCTCCACCCCGAAGTAGGTCTCGGTGATCGTCTCGTCCGAGTACGCCGGAAAGACACCGATCTTCGCGATCGCCGCCGCGCCGTCCGGGCCGGCGGCCCAGGCCACGAAGGTACGGGCGGCCTCGGCGTTACGGGCCTTGTTGTTGACCGCGAAGGCGGTCGGGGAGCCGAAGGTGGTCACCGGGCCGCCCTCGGCGATTTGCGGCAGCGGGGCGATCCCCCAGTCGACGTCGGTGGTGCCAGCCCTCTTCTCGTCGATGAGCCGGGCGGCGTACCAGGTGCCCATCGGCAGCATCGCGGCCTTCTCGGTGGCGAACATCGTGTGGTACTGGACCTTCTGCGTCGAGGCGGTCGCCCATGGCAGGGTCGCGCCGGCGGTCTGCAGGTCGAGCACCATGTCGTACCGGTCCTTGATGAAACCGTAGTCGCCGCCGACCAGGTCGCCACCAGTCTGGGCGGCCGACGTCGAGTGGATGATCGACCGCCAGGTGTGGTGGTAGGTGCCGTACACGGTGTCCTGACCGCTGCCGCTGGTCAACGCCTTGGCCAGGTCGGCGTACTCGGCCCAGGTGAGGTTGGCGAGGTCGGCGCCGGAGTCGGCCAGCAGTGTCTTGTTGTAGTACAGCACCCAGAAGTCCTGGCGGTACGGCAGCGCGAAGTAGTCGCCGTCGAGATCGAACGGCTCCAGGCCGAGGTACTTGCTCTGGTCGAGTGCGGCTGCCTCGTCGGCGACCGACGCCAGCTGCCCACGCAACGCGTACCGGGAGTAGTCGGTGACGTTCTTCATGGTCAGCACGTCGGTACGGTCCCCGCCGGCCAGCATGGTGGTGACCTTCTCGGAGTAGTCGTCCGCCAGGATGTCCACCGGCTCGACGTCGATGTCGGGGTGTGCGGCCTCGAACGCCTCGATGAGGGCCTTGAATTCGGGCGTGTTCTCGTAGTTCCACAGGGCGACGGTCAGGATTTCGCGGCCGTCGGAGCCGACGGCCGGTTCGTCGCCGCCCCCGCATCCGGTGACGGCGAGGGCCAGCGCGGTGGCGACGGCCAGCCCGGCGACAAGACGTCTGTTCATAGGACTGCTCCTTTGTACGGTGGGTGCGGTGTTGTTGGACGAGGCAGGTCTTCGGGCGGCGGTCAGGCGTGCAGCGCGAACGCCTCCGGGGTGATCTCGGCGCGCAGCGGCTCGGCGGCGACCCAACGGGCGAGTTCGTCGAGGGTGTGGTCGGTCAGCCGGCGAATCTCCGTGCCGAGCGAGCCGGCCAGGTGCGGGGTGACCATGACGTTCGGCGCGGCGCGCAGCGCGGCGTCGGTGGGTAGCGGCTCGGGGTCGGTGACGTCGAGAATCGCGTAGAGACGACCGGAGCGGCACTCGGCCGCGAGCGCCGCCGAGTCGACCAGACTCCCCCGGGCCGTGTTGATCACTGTGGCGTGGTCGGGCAGCAGTGCGAGTTCGGCCGCGCCGATCATGCGGTACGTGCTGGGCAGTTCCGGCGCGTGCAGGGTCAGGATCTCGCTGCGCGCCAGCAGCTCACCGAGGTCGACCAGGGTTCCACCGGCCGAGGCGACCTCGGCCGGGTCGGCGTGCGGGTCGGCGACCAGGCACTGCGCGGTGTCGAGGCAGCCGACCAGTTCCACGACCCGACGGCCGATCCGGGAGAAGCCGACGACGCCGATGGTGCGGCGGTAGTTGGACAGATCGCCGTGCCCGTGGTGGTGGCCCCATCCTTGGTACGCCCGGTCGGGATCGGCGGCGATGAACGGCACCTTCTTGCCGGCGAAGATGATCGCGGCGAGGGTGTACTCGGCGACCGGGATCGCGTTGGCGTCGGCCGCCGTGCTCACCCGGATGCCGCGCCGCCAGATCTCGTCGCTCACCAGCGGACGGACGCTGCCCGCGGCGTGGAAGACGGCGCGCAGCGCCGGGGCGGCGGCCAGCCGTCGCCCGGTGAGCCTCGGCGCGCCCCAGGACGTCACCAGCACCTCGACGCTGGCCAGCCGGGCGCGCACCGACGGCGAGTCGAGTTCGTCGGCCCAGACCGGGTCGGCCGTGGCGACGAGCCCGCCGAGCCGCTCCAGCCGCGCCTCGTCGAAGTGGGCGCGGTAGGAGTCCCGGGCCATCACGACGAGGGCCTGCGGCGGGGGCTGCACCGTCAACGTGTCTCCTCGGTGGCGAATCTCCGGCCGACGCCTGTCGTCGTGAGAACCTCTTGGATTCGCCGATGTGACATCGTTAACCTTCTGCGAACAGGGTCGCTACCAGTCGTTCTGAATCGGTCACAAACGTTCACGAACGAACATCGATGGGAGGTGTCGTGCCGGCGGATCGGATGTTCAACCTGCAGCGTCGTGAACGGCTGCTGGAGGAGTTGCGCCGCCACGGCGCGGTACGGGTGAAGGAGCTGGCCCGGATCCTCGACGTCAGCGAGCTGACCGTGCGGCGCGACATCGCAGCCCTGGCCGAAAGCAACCTGCTGACCAGGGTGCACGGCGGTGCGACGCTGCCCACCCAGCTCGGGCCGGCGCCCCGCCGGCCACGGGTGGCCCCCACCCGGTTCACCATCGGCATGGTCGTGCCCTCGCTGGACTACTACTGGCCGCAGATCGTCACCGGCGCCCGCGCCGCCGCCGCGTCGCTGGGCGTGCACATCCAGTTGCGCGGGTCCAGCTACGACCCGGCGGAGGACCGCCGGCAGATCACCCGGCTGATCACCGCCCAACAGGTCCAGGGCCTGCTGCTGGCACCGAGCCTGGACGTCGACGGAGCCGCCGACATGATCGGCTGGATCGGCAACCTGCCGGTGCCGACGATCCTGGTGGAGCGTCAGGCTCCGCGTTGGACGCCGACGCTGCGCCAGCTCGAATGGGTCCGCAGCGACCATGCTCTGGGCCTGGAGATGGCAGTACGCCACCTGCACGAACACGGTCACCGTCGGATCGGGTTGGTGTTGTCCAAGGGCAGCCCCACCTCCGCACATCTGGCCCAGGGGTGGGCGTTGGCCTGCGCGGATCTTGGTCTGCCCGACGACATGGTGATCCGCGAGGCGGTCGCGTTGGACGCACCGGGGCATCGCGGGATCATCGCCGACCTGCTGCGGCGCTGCCGCGGAGAACGGGTGACGGCGCTGATCGTGCACGGCGACCCGGACGCCATGTCGGTCGCCCAGTACTGCACCGAGCAGGGCCTGTCGATCCCCGACCAACTGGCGCTGGTGTCGTACGACGACGAGGTGGCGCACCTGGCCGAACCGGCCCTGACCGCCGTACGGCCGCCGAAGAGCCAGGTAGGCCGGGTAGCGGTCGAGCTGATGGTGGCCCGGCTGGTCGAGGGCCGACGCCGGCCCACGCAGCGGGTGCTGATCACCCCGGAGCTGGTGATCCGCGACTCGTCCACGCCCCGGGTGACCCGCTGACCCCGCGCCGCCGACAGCACGGACGGCTCAGCCGGGCGCGGCCGGCAGCAGCACCGTCGAAGTGTGCCCGTCGGGCCAGCGGGCCGTTACCGTGTGCTGCCCACCGTCGGCCGTCACCGCCACGGCCGGTAGCCGGCCGGTGGTGTCCGACTCCTCGCCGGCCAGGATGACCGCCGCGACGTGCACCTGGCCGACGGTCGGCGGTGTCGCGCTACGCAGCACCGGCACCGCCACCTCGTCACCCAACGGCGAGCTGGCGTGCTCCCGGCGTACCTGCGCGACGACGAAGCCGGCCAGCCCGACCAGTCGCGACGTCGACCGGCCGTCGGTCACCGTCGCGGTCGGCGGATAGCCACCGGTACGCACGGCAGGTGGCGCGTCGCCGGCGACCGGCCAGCCGCTGAACTCCAGCACGGTGGCGACGTCGAGGCCCTCGGCCGAGTCGATCCGGGCCAGGCGTACCTCCACCGCGCCCCGGATCAGCGAGCCCATCGTCACCACCGGGCCCCGGCGGACCGGGCCGACGCGGCCGGAGCCGTGGTCCGGGCCGGTGTCGCCGTCGGTGTCGACCCAGTGCGTCGCGGCGCGGGAGACCGCCCAGCCCACGCCGTCGACGACGCGGCAGTCGACCGTCTGGAACCCGTTGCGGTGACCGCGCCGACCTGACCCGTCGACAAGCGTGATCGAGTTGTCCGACGGGTCACCGACGGTCTCGCCGGTCAGCGGCGGCATGGTGACGGTCGAGTAGCCGAGCCGGGCGTACAACGGCGAGTCCGCGCGCTCGTCGCCCGGCGTCGAGTGATCGGTACCGTGGTTGACCACCCGGATCACCCCGTCGTCACGGGTGCCGGCGACCAGCCAGCCCGGCACCGGCAACGCCGCCAGCAGGTCCGCCCGCTCCACCGGCAACGGCCGCTCGGTTGCTGTCCACACCGGATGATCGGCCGGCAGGGCCAGCCCCAGCATGCCCTTCGCCGCCCAGTACGGCGAGCCGGGCCCGGAGTAGGACTGGGCCATCGCCGGCCATTCACGGTGCCAGCCGAGGGTCAGCAGGCCGCGCCGGTCCGGCACCCCGTGCTCGTGGAAGTGCCGCAGCATTGCGCTGGCCGCGCGGCGCAGCTCCCCCGGCTCGACGGTGGTCGCCCCCGTGATCGCACCCATCCACAGCGGCGCGGCGGCGGCGAACCGGTAGCTGAGGCTGCGGCCCTGCATCAGCGGCGACCCGTCGGAGCCCATCAGCCGAAGCGCGTCGTCGAGGAACACCGACAGCCGGGACCGCCACACCTGGCGCAGGTCATCGGGGCACTGGTCACCGGCCTGGTCGGCCCAGAGCAGCGGGTAGACGTGCAACGCCCAGCCGCCATAGTGGTCGTACGCCCGTTCCGGGCCGTCGGAGTACCAGCCGTCGGCCCGGTACAGCGACTCGTGCACCGCCAGCCCCGACTCGATGTCCTCGGGCGTCCACGGGCCGCCGACCGAGCGCAGGAACGTCTCCACGACGATCTGGAACCACACCCAGTTGATCGGTGGATACCGTTGCCCGACGACGGTGGCCAGCCAGTCGACGATCCGCGCCCGGTCGCCGTCGTCGAGCCGGTCCCACAGCCAGGGCCGGCTCAGGTGCAGGCCCAGGGCGATCGAGCAGGCTTCGACCTTGGCCTGGTCCAACCGGTCGGGGCGGGGCCAGGCGGTCGGCGACGACGGGTCGGTGCCGGCGCGCAGTCCGGCCGCGTACCAGTCGGCCAGGCCGTGCGGGTCGGCGCCGGCGTCGCCCCGCAGCCGGATCGCGGCCAGCAGGAACGACCGGGCGAACGCCTCCAGCGAGTCGCTGTCCGGGCCGTACGCGCTGGACCGTCCGGGCAGGTCGATCCGGGCGTGGTCGTCGCAGGCGTACGGGCGCAGCGCGAGCAGCATCCGGTCGGCGGTGGCCGCCCAGTGCGCCCGGGTGTAGCCGGTGTACGGCGACAGCCGCCGGTCATCGGTGCTCATCGGTCCGCTCCGTAACAGTCAGGGTGAACGATCCGGTCGGGTCGGCCGGCAGGCTGAGGACCAGTCGGTGCACGGCGTCGCCCCACACGTCACGCAGCAGCGGATCGTCGACCGGGCACCGCTGCAGCCGACCGTCGCCGAGGCTGGGATCCCAGGCCAGCACGAGGACTCCCCCCGCCAGCGCGCGCACGGCGAGCCGCCCGGCGGTGTGGGTCACCGGCTCACCGGCGATGACGTGGTGCAGTCGCAGGTCGGTCGGGTCGTCGACCTGCCAGCGCTCGGTGACGACGACCTCGGCACGGCGTCGGTCGAGTCGGACGGTGCGCCGCCACGACCGGCAGCCGGCAGCCGGCGGGTAGGCGCTGGCGATGTCGAGATGCAGAGTGTCACGGCCGTCGTCGGTGGTCTCGGCGGTGACCGACGACGCCTGGAAGGCCGCGCCGGGTGCCTGGCCGTGACCGCCCACGACCGGCAGGTTGTGCCACTGGCTCTGGGTGACCCACTGCTCGTACCGGCGGTCGGTGAACGAGATCGCGGTGTAGGTGGGCTGTCCGAGGTCGACCAGCACCGGCGAGCTGTCGAGTGCGACGACGTACGAACCGACGTCGTTGTGGTTGTGATTCTCGGCGTTGTGCCCGCCCTTGACCGACATGGCCAGCCCGCGCGTGCTGCCGGCCCGTTCCCGACTGACCAGCACTTGCAGGTCGGGCAGCCAGGTCGTGGCGGGCAGCGGCGGCGCGGTCGGCGGCTGTGCGGTCCAGTGCGCGTCGGTCAGGCCGACGACGGCCCTGCCCAGCCCGGCGGTGAGTGTCACCGCCGGCGAGTCGTGGCTGCGGTGGCTGGCCGCGTGCTCGATCACCTGCCGGTCCCCGGTAGCCCGGCCCCAGCGGTGCAGCACCTGCCACGCCTGCTGCGCACTGGGCCGGGCCGGGCCGTCCCCGACGTTGACGTACCAGCCGTCACCGAGAGCCATCCGGTGCGGGTAGCGGGCCAGCTGCGGTAGCGGCGCCCACCGCCACGGATCGAGTAGTCCGCCGGTGACCCGGTCGAGCAGGTCGAGTGCTTCGGCCAGCCGGGCCGGGCCGTTCCACCAGTACGCGTACCCTTCGTCGCAGCCGCCGTCGGCGGGCAGCGAGCCGAGGTAGCGGTCGAGTCCGTCGACGACGAGGTCGACCACCCGGGTCCGAACGTCCGCGTCGTCGACCAGGAACAGGGCGGCGGCCAGCAGATGGCCGTGGACCCACGGGTTCCAGTTGTGCAGGTGCCCGTCCAGGCCGAGCCAGTGCCACTCGCGGCTGCCCAGGAACGGCTCGATCACCCGGGTGCGGGTTTCCCGGCGGATCCGCTGGCGCAGCCCCGGGGTGCGTTCGTCGAGCGCCGCGCCGAGGATCAGGTCGGCCCAGGCCAGTACGGCGACCGTCTCGGCCGCCCCGAGGTCCACGAACGGCCGGTCCACGTCGGGCACCACCCGGCCGGCCTCGGCGGCGAACCGCTCGTGTGCGGCCCAGCACCAGCTGGTCTGCTCGCACAGCTGCAGCAGCCCGTCGGCGGCCTCGTCAAGGTAGGGCTGGCCGTGCAACGCGGCAGCCAGTGCCGCCGTGGCGGTACGCCGCCGCAGCTCACCGGCGGGCTGCTCGTACGCGGTCCGCGCCCCGTCGCGCCAGTAACGGGCGTAGTCGGACAGCAGCAGTCGCGGCCAACCGGTGGCCCGGTCGGTCTCGGCGGTGGCGACGATCGTCTGGGCGGTGACCTCGTCGACGTGCGGCCACGCCGCCCGACCGGTGCCGCCGCCGATGTCGAGCGCCTGCCGGGCCTGGCCGAGAGCTGTCATCCGGGTCGCCTGCCCGAGCGCGGCCCACCGTCGGGCGAGCGGCCCCGGCTCAGCTGTCATGACGGTCCGCTGTGGCCAGCTGGGCGAGTGCCGCCCCTTCGGTGGCGACCAGGGCGGGATCGTCGTCGACCACGAACTCCAGCAGGGTGTCGTAGTCGCGGCCGGTGCCGCGCAGCAGTCCGAACACGTCGTGCCAGAGCCGGTCGCGGGCGGTCAACGGCAGTCGCTGGTAGCCGGGCCACCAGGAGAAGACGTGCACCGCGCTGACCCAGGGCAGCACCTGGCGCAGGTCGTCGAGGGCGGCGGCGTCGGGCAGGTCGACCGGCGGCTGCCAGTACGTGCGTACCGCCGGATGGTCGACGTCGGCGAGCAGCCGCAGCGTCGACTCGGCGGTGTCGGTCAACGTACCCGAATGGTATTCGAAGGAGAGCTCGATCCCGGCGGCGGCGGCCTGTTCGGCGGCGGCCCGGGTGGCGTGCCCGACCGCGTGGCGCTGGTCCGCGCTGGCCTCGCCGGAGCCGACCGTGCCGGCCCAGATCCGAATCCGGGGGGCACCGAGCGCGACCGCGCTGGCGAGTACGGGCGCAAAGTCCTCTGCCGGGTCGCCGCCGGCACGGAAGTAGGAGCCGTAGGAGGCGACCGCGACGCCCCGGTCCTGGCTGGCGGCGCGGACCAGGGCGGCGGCCCGGGTGTCCCCCGGTGGCACGTGTACGTCGCCACCCCACTCGATGCCGCGCAGACCGGCGCGGGCGGCGATGTCCAGCACCGTGAACGCCGGTTCCCGCCGGAGGGTCACCGAGCAGATGCCACTGTGGAACACCTGGTCCGTCGCTGGCACGCGCCCTCCTGGCAGTGTCGGGAAGCGCTTTCCGCGAGACCCTAGATCAGCCGCCGGGCGAGTGCAACCGCTTCGACGCCGGCGCCGGATCGACACCCAGCTGGCTGGAGAGCCAGACCCGACGCTGGTGGTAGATGGTGACCGCCTCCGCGCTACGCCCGGCCCGGTGCAGGGCGAGCTGGCTGATCGGTTCCCGGGTGCCGGCTCGGCACAGTGTCACACGGCCCAGACAGAAACAGAGGCACCCGCTTCGGGGTGCCTCTGTTGGACGGTGGGCGATACTGGGATCGAACCAGTGACCTCTTCGGTGTGAACGAAGCGCTCTCCCCCTGAGCTAATCGCCCTCGGCGCGGACGACTTTACCCGATCGTTCCGCCGAGGTGCACATCCGGGTGCCCCCGGAGGGGGTCAGGTCGTGGCGAGGTAACGCAGGAAGCTGGCGATCACGTCGATACCGAGACCCACCTTGAGCGAGACGACCAGCATGACCGCGACGAAGGCCAGGCCGATGCCGCCGAGACCCAACCGGACCGCCCAGCTCTGCCGTCTCGCCCACCGCGTCCAGCGCTGGACGTGCCGACGCGCGAAGGCGAGCAGTCGCTTGGCCCAGTGAAACTCGACGCCCCAGACCGCCAGACCGCCGAAGACGATCAGCCAGCCTGGGCCCGGCAGCGGGATGAGCACCAGGCCGAGGACGACGATCAGCGCGCCGAGGAGGCCGACGCCGACTTTCAGCGCGATGCGGCCGGTGGGGTTGGAGCGGATCAGCGCGAGGGTCACCCGGAACCGCTGCCGCAGCCCGGAAACCGTACGCGGCGCTTCCGGTTCTGAACTTTCGGTGACGGTGACGGCGGCCGGCGAGGTGGTGCCGTTGCGGCGTCCGTTGGAGCCTGAACCCACAGGAACTCCTTCCGGCCCGGCCTGTCCGACAACCTTGCCTATCGGGTCGTACGGCGCATGACCCAGCGCTGAATTCTCGGTCATCCGCTTCGCGGAGGAGGGTTTTATGGCCATTTTGCCCCTCATTGTCGCCCGCCCCGTCACCACAGGGCACCACTGGACGTTACCGGAGTGAGTCGACGTCTGAGCCACCCGACGCCGAGCACATCCAAGTACCCAAGCAGAACCGGACAAGCCACCTAAACAAGACATTCCTGGTGTATCCCGGAGTCGCTTCCCTCTACTGGGTGAGATCAGCGTTAGACGGAGCGTAATCAAATGCAGAACCTGAGTATGGGGAAAGCGGGGCAGGCGTCCCGCAGCGGTGCCGGGGGGAGAACGTCATGAGTGTCATCCGACCAACGACCGTCGAGGTCGAGACGTCACTGCGGCTCATCGCGCCGGACGCTACCGCGCTGCCGGTACGGGCCAGTCTGCGCTACGAACCGTCCGATCCGTACGCCGTACATGTGCTGTTCCACGCGGAGTCAGCCGGCGGCGAGGCGGTCAGCTGGTCGTTCGCCCGCGAGTTGCTGGTCACCGGGCTCGACGAGCCGGCCGGCATCGGCGACGTACGGGTCTGGCCATGGGCGACACCACGGGGGGACTTCGTCGCGCTCGCGCTGAGCTCCCCCGACGGCAACGCGCTGTTCGAGGTACCCCGCAGCGTTCTGGTCCGGTTCCTGCGCCGCACCTACGTGGTGGTACCTCGAGGCCGCGAATCCGACCACCTGGACGTGGACACCGCCGTCAACCGGCTGCTGGCCGGCCGCTGAACGGGACAGCGGTTTCGCACCGAATCGGTGACGAACCCGGCTGTTTCGCGTGACGGGAGTACGGCGATGCGCCGTACTCCCGCCGCTGACGTCACGGAACCTCGTCCGCGCTCCGGATGCGATTCGGCGCGGTCGCGGTTACCGTCGAAGCAATGGCTCAGCCCGATCAGCTCGCCCACCGGATTCCGGACGCTTCACCGGGCCCGCCCCGGACGGCGATCACCGCAACTACTCTGCGCGACCTTCTGGCCACCGAGAAGCCCCATCGGTCGCAGTTGCTGCAACACGAAGAGCTGCTGCTGGTCACCGTCGGCCACGGCAGCCACGACATCGACTTCGTGACGTACCCGTGCCGGCCCGGCACGCTGCTGCGGGCCGGCGTGGGCCAGGTGGTACGGCCAGGGGCGCAATCCGGCCTCGACGCGATCGTCGTGCGCTGGCGCGCCGACCACGACCTGCCGGCCGGAGGCTGGGACATCAGGCATGGTGACCGTGACGCCGGGGGCGACCACGTCATGCCGCACGGACAAGCCTGCTGGCAGCTCGCCGGGGAGACCGAGGACGCCATCATCACCGAGGTCAGCCAGCTCGTGGTGGACAGCCGGCGGCCGCACCGGTCCCGGCTCTTCGACGAACTGCTCCGCCACCAGCTCCGGGTTCTGTTGCTGCGGATCGCCCTGTTGCCCGAGGAAGCCGCGGCCGGCGTCGACCACGGGGTGCCGGGAGCCGGGCGTGACGCGGCCGGCGGCCCGGCCAACGGCTCCTCCCGGCGGGACACCTTCCGGCAGTTCCGGGCCGAGGTCGAACGCGACTTCGCCCGCACCCGGCGGGTCGAGGAGTACGCCGAGCGGCTGCAGTGCGCCGTACGCACCCTCACCCGGGCAAGCCTGGACGTGGCCGGCCGGACCGCCAAGCAGGTCATCGACGACCGGGTCGCGTTGCAGGCGAAACGCCTGCTGGCCGCTACCCCTCTGCCGGTGGCCGAGATCGGTCAGCGGCTCGGCTTCGCCGAGCCGACCAACTTCGGCCGGTTCTTCCAGCGGGAGGTCGGCTGCAGCCCAGGTACGTTCCGCGCCGGGATCACCGACCGGCCTCCGGTGACCGACCGGGTCACCGCGACCGGCATGATAGGGACGTGCAGATCTCCGCGCGCGGCGACTATGCGGTACGAGCAGCACTGATTCTGGCCGCCGCCTACCCGACGCTGATGTCCACCCAGGCGATCGCCGCCGAGCAGGACATGCCCCGCAAGTTCCTGGAGGCTGTCCTGGCCGACCTGCGCCGGGGCGGGGTGGTGCGCGCCCAGCGTGGTGCGGAGGGTGGCTACACGTTGGCGCAGCCACCGCGCGACGTCACCATCGGTATGGTCCTGCGGGCGGTCGACGGGCCACTGGCCGGGGTGCGTGGCCTGCGCCCGGAGGAGACCCGCTACGACGGTGCCGCGGAGAACCTGCCCCGGGTGTGGGTCGCCGTCCGCGCGGCGGTCCGCGAGGTGGTCGACGAGATCAGCCTCACCGAGGTGCTCAGTGGCCGGATGTCGGCGCAGGTGCGCAAGCTGACCCTCAAGCCGGATGCCTGGGAGTCCCGCTGACGGCTCGGTTGGTGCGGGGCCCGGGTTTGCGGATCGACGCGGCTGGGCATTGACGACGCCACCTGCTGTTGGCAAACAAGGAGCGCGGCGATGGGTCTGATGTTCCGCAAGCGCAAGCGGTTCGGTCCACTTCAGCTGAACTTCACCGAGAACGGTTTCTCCTCGTGGACGATCCGGATCGGCAAGTGGTCGTGGAACTCGCGGGCCCGGGTGCACCGCTACGACCTGCCCGGCCCGCTGTCGTGGAAGCAGGACAAGTCCCGCCGCTAGCCGGATTGCCGTCAGCTGGCGAGTGCCCGGGGAGGGCTCGGGGAGATTCTCCCCGAGCCCTCCCCGTATGCGGCAATAATAGCTTTATGTCCGACCTGGCCCAGCCCGGCGTCTCCGCCCCGCCCCACGATCCACGCCGGGCCGAAGTGTGGCACACGGCCGTCATCTGCCTGCTCCTGATCGCGCTCTACTATCTGGTGCCCGTCGAACCCGGCGTGACGGGCCTGCACCGCGCCGTTCGCGCGGTGATCACCACCGTCGGGGTGGTACTGATCGCCGCGATGGTGCTGCGCCAGATCCGCCGGCAGATCACCGCCGACTCGTCGGACGTGCGCCTCACCCGGCTGGCGATCACGCTGGTCGGTGGGGTCACCGCGTTCGCCCTGGCAGACCTGGTGATCTCCTCCAGCGACCCCGATCAGTTCGTCGACCTGACCACCAAGACCGACGCGCTGTACTTCGCCATCGGCACCCTCACCACCATCGGCTACGGCGACGTGCACGCCCAGGGCCAGCTCGCCCGGGCGGCGGTCTGCGTGCAGATGGTATTCAGCGTCGGGGTGCTCGCCACCGGCGCGTCGCTGCTGGTCAAGCGGTGGACCGAGCAGGCGAGCCGGCAGGCGGCCCCGTCGCGACGACGGTGACGTCACCGCCGAGGCGGCCGTCCACCGGATCACGGCGTACCTCGCCGTCGGCGAGCAGGTCCACCAGGGCGCTGTTGACGTCACCGGCCCGGTAGGCGGTCTCGGTCACCGCGAAGCTCCGCAACTGCGCGACGGTCCGCCGACCCTGCGCCGCGAGGTGGGCGAGCAGCGCGCCGCTCAGCGGCGCGAGGGCCGCCCCGGCGGTCGGCGCCACCATCGGTACGTCAAGGGCGTCCGACGTACGCAGCAGGGTCCCGGCCGGTAGGTCCAGCGCCCACAGGGCGTCCTTGAACGCCTCGATCCGCTTGCCGGCTCCAGTGGCGAAGGCCAACCGGAGCGCCGTGGCGGCACCGCCCTGGCTGGACTCCCCCGCCGGTACCAGCTCGACCACAGTGACCAGTGGGAAGCCCGCCCGGATCAGCTCGGCGCGCAGCTCGCGCAAGGTGTCCGCCGCACCGACGATCAGCACCTCGGCCGGCCGACCGACACTCACCGACCGCCACGGCGCCGGCGTAGCCGCCGACTCGCCGCCGAGATCCGCGTAGCAGAACAGTGGCGATCGCGCGGCGGCGGCAGCGGTCACCGCGACGGGGACCATCGCCGTACCGCCGGGGAGCAGGTGGACCGACACCGACGGCGGTAGCGCGGACCGGGCGGTGGTCGCCGTGGTCGCCTCCGTCGCCGTGGTCAGGGTGACGATCGACAACTGCCGGCCGGCGAGCAGGTCGCCACAGGTCTCGACCGCCCGCAGGGCGGCGTCGGTCGCGCCGTCGTCCGATCCCTGGTACGCCTGGACGAAGGTGGCCCGGCGGGCCTGGCGCAGTGCCGCCGGCAGCCAGGTGCCGAGGTGGCGCAGCAGCAACTCGCGCGTGATGGTGCCCATCGGGTCGGCTGTCATCCGTCCGTTCTACCTGTCGCTGTCGCCGGCGGCAGCGGCGGGCCGGTGGGCGCACCGGGATCCGACCGATGTCGGGTGGTCAGACCGGCACCGAGATGCCGACTCCGCCCCGGGTCTGTGCGCCGTACCGCTGCTTCTCCCTGGCCAGGTCGAGCGGGCGGATCCGCTTGCGCGCGGCGAGCGCCTGTTCGTCGAGCTGGTCGGCCGGCACCAGCCAGACGACCTCGAACTCCAGCCCGTCGGGGTCCTTGCCGTAGAGGCTCTTGGTGGTGCCGTGGTCCGAGGTGCCCACCAGGGCGCCGGCGGCGGCGAGCCGGGTCGCGAGCAGGTCGAGTTCGTCGAGCGTGTCCACCTCCCAGGCGAGGTGGTAGAGGCCGACGGTGCTGCGTCCGGCACCGGACGGGCCGGCGTGCGCGCCGATCTCGAACAGGCCGAGGTCGTGATCGTTCGTGGAACCCGGGGCCTGCAGGAAGGCCGCGCCGGCGAACCCGTCGGGTGTCATCGGCACGGCGGTGAAGCCGAGGACGTCGCGGTAGAAGGAGAGACTGCGGTCGAGGCTGGCGACGAAGAGCACGGCGTGGTTGAGACGGTGGATTCCCATGTCGGGAACAGTAGCGCGATTTAGTTTAGCGCTCAACCAACTCGGATATGATGGTCGCCATGACCCGATGGCTCGACGACGACGAACAGCGGACCTGGCGCGCATACCTGCACGCCAGCCGGGCGCTGGCTGCCGCTCTGGACCGCGAGCTGCAGAGCCGCTCCGGGATGCCGCACGCCTACTACGAGATCCTGGTCCGCCTGTCGGAGGTGCCAGGGCGCACGCTGCGAATGAGCGAGCTCGCCGACGCCACCGACTCCTCCCGCAGCCGGTTGTCCCACGCGGTGTCCCGGCTGGAGGAGTACGGCTGGGTGCGACGCGAGGAATGCCCGACCGACCGCCGCGGCCAGTTCGCGGTGCTGACCGAGACAGGCTTCGCCGCGCTCGCCGACGCCGCCCCGGGCCACGTGGACGCGGTCCGGCGACACCTGTTCGACCAGCTCACCCCGACCCAGATCGACCAGCTACTTAACATCAGCGAGGCACTAGTCAAGCATCTGACGGGTAACAATCCGCCACCATGAGCGAACTGTCCCACATCAGACCCTTGTACAGACCGTCGTTGGACACGCACGATGGGACGTGTCTCTCGGCCTGGGCGAAATCACCACGCAGGCGCACGGCCTGATAAGCGTCGGCGACCTGCCCGCGGCGCGAAATCTGCTCGCCGGCGCGCTGGCCGACACCGACCCACGCCCGACCCACGCCACCGCCGAGCACGCCGACGCCGCCGGCCTGCTGGCCCGGGTCATGGTGGCGCTCGGTGAGCCGTCCGGGGCGCGCGCCTGGGCGGCGTACGCGTACTCGGCGACCCGGCGAATGCACGGCGTGACCGACGAACGCACCATCGGCGCGGCTGCCACCCTCGCCGCGGTCCTGCACCGGGTCGGCAGCCACGCCCGCGCGGCGCACCTGTACCGCGAGGTGATCGACGAGCTGTGCGCGATAGACGGGCCGGAGTCGCTGCGGGTCCTCGCCGCGCATGCCGACCTGGCCACCGTGGAGTTCGCCCGCGGTCAGTGCGACATCGCCCGGGACCGGTTGGAGGACGCCTGGGAACTGCACCGCGAGGTGTACGGCGAGGGGCACCCGGCGGGAATCAAGATGCTCGCCCGGCTCGGCGCCATGCAGCGCGACTGCGGTCGACTCAGCGAGTCCGACGCCAGCCTCTCGGTCGCCATCGGCCTGTGCCGCACCCAGCTGCCGACCGACCACCCGCTGGTCGGCCAGGTGGTCGCCCTCGCCGAATCGCTGGCCGACCCGGCACACCGCTGCGGTGACGAAGGGACCGGCGATCCCGATCCGGCCGGCCGCCCGGACGGCGTCCCCGGCCCGAACGGCGGCGGCAGGCCGACGGCCCACAGCCCCGGGTACGGCGATCACGGACACCCTGCCGGCGGCCATTCCGCGTCGCAGACCGCAGCGCCGATCCCCCGGGAGCCGGCGGAGCAGTCGTTCGACTTCCCCTACCCCGGCCCGGTGACCGGGGCGGCGGTCAGTCACGACCCGCACCTCAACGGAGGCCCGAACGGCGCGAACGCAGGCCCCGGCACCGCCGACAGTGCTCCTGCGGGCGGCGACGATCCGCCCGCCGGAGGCGGGTGGCCGACCGGGCGGGCCGACGCGCCGACGGAGCCCCCGTGGGCCGAACCCGAGTGGATCGATCCAGACCCACCGACGACCGAGCTGGCCGATCCGAATCTGGCGGCCACCATCTGGTCCGAGCAGGTGCACCCGCCCGGCCCACAGCTCGGCACCCGGCACCGCGTCGACCCGCCCTGGTTGGGCATGCCGGCTCCGCCGGAGCCACTACCCGAGCTGGACGCTGGTGAGCCGTGGGCCGACCGTGGCTGGATCGAACGGGATCCACCCAGCTCCGACCGGGACGACCCACTCTGGTCGCCCAGCGGCTGGCTGGCCGAGGCCGACCAGCTGACCGGGCCGTCGCCAGCGGGCGACGACGGGCAGGCCGGCACGTCGGAGAACGGGCGCGCAACCATCCCGCCGCCGCGGGTGCCGGTCGACATCCCGCCGACCGCGCCGACCGCCGATGTGGACGGCAAGCCCACCAACTGGCTGTTCGACGAGCCGTGGTGGCCGCCGGACGTTGCCGACGACGAGGATCCACCGTTCGCGCCAGGCCCGAACGAAACCGACTCGCTCAGCCCGTTCGGGCCGGTGCGGTACCGGGCGACCCGCCCCAGCTCCGACCCGGTGTCGCGCGGCGACCAGCCGCCCGGCGACGCCTCGCCGGCACCGGCCGATCCCGACGAGCCACCGACCGGGCCGTTTCCGCCCGACCTGCCGGCGTTCGTGCCCACCCCGCGGGCCCCCTCTTCCGCCGGCCAGCATGCCGCACCGAGCGCCCCGGCCGACGCCGGAGGGGACACCGCGACCCCCGGATGGCCGGCCGACACCGCCACGGACACCGGACCAGCGGCCACGGCGGCCCAGGCGCAGCAGGTCGACCCCACCGGACGGCCGGCGGAGCCGGACGGCAGCCCGCGGGCTTCCGCCGGCACGCTGTCGCGGCTGCCCCGCCGGGAGGTCAGCCGGATGCCGGACCGGCGGCGACGACTGCCGGTCCGGCGGGAACGCGGCGAGTTGGTGCCGGTCCCCCGGCCGACGCCGACGATCTCCCGGTCACGGGCGCCGATGCTCGTCTTCACCGGCGCGGTGGTCGTGCTGCTCGGCGCCGCTGCGGTCGTCGCCGGGGTGAGCCTGGTGGGCGACACCTCGGCCGGCCCGGCGGCGCTACCGAGCGCCGCCGGGACACAGCAGCCACCGGCCAGTCCGACGCCGCCACCGGCCGCGCCCGGCAGCCCGCCGAGCGACGTCGGCCTGCAGGACAACCGGGACAGTGTCACGCTGAGCTGGTTCTACCCGGTCGGTGCCGAGGGCCAGGTGCTCATCTCGGGAGGCAGCAGCGACCAGGAGCCGAGAGCGTTCATGCAGTTGCCGCCGGGGGCGACCAGCTTCATCGCGTACGGGCTGGACCAGTCGATCGACTACTGCTTCACCGTCGCGGTCGTCTACTCGGCCGACCTCATCGGGCGGGCCGACCCGGTCTGCACGGACCGCACCCCGGCGCAGTGACAGGTCACTCGCCGTCCTCCGGATCGGCGTCCGGGTCGACCTCGACCTCACCCGCCGGAAATCGGACCTGTGCCCAGAGTCCCCGGCCGGCGAGCGGCCGGTCGATGCCCAAGTCGGCGAGGAACGGCTCGGCGTCGGCCAACTCGATGGTGCCGCCGTGGCGTCGGACCAGTTGCGCGACGATGGCCAGCCCCAGCCCGGCGCCGCCAGCGTCGCGGGCCCGTGCGTCGTCGAGCCGGGTGAACCGGTCGAAGACCCGCTGCCGGTCGGCGGCCCGGATGCCGGGGCCGTCGTCGACCACCAGGAGTTCGTGCCACCGGTCCGCGCCCGGCCGGGCGGTCACCAGCACCTCGCGGTGCGCGTGTCGGACCGCGTTGTCGAGCAGATTCGCCAGCACCCGGACCAGGGCGTCCGGGTCGCCCTCGATCCACAGCGGCTCAGCCGGTGGCACCACCCGTACCGGTGGACGGGGGTAGCGGGCTGCCACCGACGCGATCAGCTCACCGAGCTCCACCGGGCCGACCGCACCGAACAGGGCGGCGGAGTCCCCGGTCTGCTCCTGATCGGCGCGGGCCAGCAGCAGCAGATCGTCGACCAGCCGGGCGAGCCGCTGACTGTCCGCGAGCAGGTTCCCGGCGACAGCCGCCCAGTCCGCCCGCTCGCCGAGCCGCTGCGCCACCTCCAACTCGGTACGCAGGTTCGTCAGTGGGCTGCGCAACTCATGGGCGGCGTCGGCGACGAACGCCCGCTGGCGGGCCCGGGCCGCCTCCTGCCGGTCCAGCATGTCGTTGAGGGTGACCGCCAACCGGTGGATCTCGTCGCCGCCGTCCGGCACCGGTAGGTGGCCCGCCTGATCGCCGCCGGTGATCTCGGCGGCGCCCGCTCGGAGCCGCTCGACCGGCCGCAGCGCCGCTCCGAGCGCCCGCCACACGACGACGGCCACCCCGGCCACCAGCAGCGGAATGGCGAGCAGCACACTCACCCGGACCAGGGCGATGCTGCGGCTGATGTCCGCCATCGACCGGGCGACCAGCACGAACCGCTGGTCTGCCGGGCCCCCGGCGACCACCAGGATCACCCGCACCGGGCCGCGCATGCCGAGGCGGTCGCCCGGGACGACGAGCGCGGCTCCCGGGTCGGCGGCGAGTTGGGCGCGCTCGTTCGCGTACAGCATCGGAACGAGTCGGTCGGCGCCGATCGACGCCGCGCTCACCCGGCCCTGCCCGTCGACCACCTGGACCCGGACGTCGTCGCCGGCGACCGGCAGTGGATCGGGCAACGCGCCGACGGCCGCCAACTGGACTATCGCCTCCCCGGTGGTCCGGGCGTCGGTGTCGGCGCTGCGTTCGAGCGCGAACCCCAGCGCGGCGGTGAGCCCTATACCACCGGCGGCGAGTCCGACGGCGAGTCCGAGCACGCTGATCACGGTCAGTCGGGTACGCAGCCGCAGTCGCCCGCGCGCGACGGCGGGCCAGCCTGGCCGCCGCACCGGTGGTGCTGGCCGCCCGGTCACGCGCGCAGCCGGTAGCCGGCGCCCCGGACGGTCTCCAGCCGCTCACGGCCGATCTTGCGGCGCAGGTACCCGACGTAGACCTCGACGGCGTTCGGCGCGGTGTCGACGCTGGCGTCCCAGACGTGATCGAGCAGTTCGATCTTGGAGACCACCTCGCCGGCGTGGCGCATCAGATACTCCAGCAGGGCGTATTCGCGGGCAGTGAGGGCGATCTCGGTGTCGGCGCGGGTGACCTTGCGGCGGGCCGGGTCGAGACTGAGGACACCGACGGTGAGTACGGCGGGCCGCTGCGGGGCGCCCCGACGCAGCAGGGCACGCAGCCGGGCCAGCAGCACCACGTACGAGAAGGGTTTCGTCAGGTAGTCGTCGGCACCGCAGTCGAGGCCGTCCGCCTGATCGTATTCTCCGTCCTTCGCTGACAAGATCAACACTGGCAGCCAGTTCTCCTCGGCCCGCAACTGGCGCACCACCCGGTAGCCGGACAGTCCGGGCAGCATCACGTCCAGGATCATCGCGTCGTAGCCGCCATGTCTGGCCAGCTCCAGCCCGTGTGGGCCGGTCGCCGCCAGGTCGACGGCGAACCCCTCCTCCTGCAGCCCCCGCCGCAGGGCGTCAGCCAGCCGAGCTTCATCCTCCACCACCAGCACACGCACCGGTCAAGGGTGCCATCATCGGGCCCCGGTACGCCGTACCGTTGACGTCGACGCTGAGCGCGCTCTCAGCTTGCCGGTCTGCTCTCAGCTCCGTCACAGCCCGGCCAGCGCAGCATTGGTGACAGGAGGTGCCGAAGATGTCGGTATTCACATCCCGGCCAGCGATGCGCTGGCTGGTCCCCACCGCCGCGGCCGCGGTGCTCATCGGTGGTGGCGCGGCGATCGGCGCGCTCGCCGCGTCCGCCGATCCGGTGCTGCCCCCGCGCAGCGCGGAGCAACTACTGGTCGACCTGCAAACGGCCGAGGTGGACGGTATGTCCGGGACCGTCGTGCACCGGGCCGAACTCGGCCTGCCCACGGCGCTGACCCTCGCCGGAAAGGTCGGGGCCGGTGAAGGCCTCGGCTCACTCATCGACGGTACGCAGACCCTGCGGGTCTGGTACGCCGGACCGGACCAGGCCCGGCTGGCCCTGGTGCGCACCCTCGGCGAGACCGACGTGATCCGCAACGGGCGCGACGTGTGGGTCTGGTCGAGCCAGCAGCAGGAAGCCACCCACATCACCCTGCCTGAGCACGACGACACCGGCGCCGAGTTGACCCCCGAGGCGTACGTCACGCCGCAGGCGGCTGCCGATCAGGCGCTGGCGGCGATCGACGACAGCACCGAGGTGTCGGTGGGACGGTCGGCGGAGATCGCCGGACGAACCGCGTACGAGCTGATCCTCACCCCCCGCGCCGAGGAATCGCTGGTCGGCGAGATCCGGATCGCGATCGATTCGGTCGAGTACGTGCCGCTGCGCTTCGCGGTCTACCCGGCCGGCGGCGACCGGGCCGCGGTCGAGACCTCGTTCACCCAGGTCAGTTTCGAACGGCCGGACGCGGAGCAGTTCGTCTTCAACCCGCCACCGGGCACCACGGTGACCGAGGCCGGCGAGGACGGCGGACCGGACGGGATCGGGCAGCGACCGGACGACGCGCAGCAGGACGCCGACCCGGAGGCCACCGCGATGGAGGAGTTCGCGAAGAGCTGGGCCGACAGCGACGACGCGGTCCGCACCGTCGGCAGCGGCTGGGCCAGTGTGCTGGTCGTGACGCCGCCGGCGGAGGCCGCCGACAGTGCACCTGAGGCAGACGCCGGCGATTCACCCGCCGCCGCCGAAGCCCTGCAACTGCTCGGCAACCTACCGGAGGTCAGCGGCACCTGGGGCAGCGGACGGTTGCTCTCCAGTACCCTGCTCACCGTGCTGGTCACCGACGACGGCCGGATCTTCGCCGGAGCGGTAACCCCGGAACGGCTCTACGAGGTGGCCGACGAAACCCGTTGACTTTACCGGTCCACTACCGGCGTCGACGCCTTTGCCGAGGCATCGACGCCGGTAGTGGCATTCGGGCAGAAACGGCCATCGGCCAGGGACGGAAGCGCACTTAACCGGTTGCGTGGCCAGAACGCATAGGTCTACTCTGATGCCTGCGCGATGGGCCGGGTAGTTGCCGACACCGGGCTGACCACGTCAGCCGGTGCGCCGTCTCCCCGTGACTGCTTCACGGGGCCTCTACCCGAGGTAGGTCATGAAGACACGTCTCAGCGTCGCGGCCGCGACGCTCATCGCGCTAATCGCCTCCGTCGTGGTGCTCGTCCAGCCCGCGTACGCCGCCGTCGGACTGCACGTCAGCGGTGGTCGGCTGGTCGAGGCGAACGGCACCGCGCTCGTCCTGCGCGGGGTCAACCACGCGCACACCTGGTACACCGGCCAGACCAGTTCCTTCGCCGACATCAAATCACTGGGCGCGAACTCGGTACGGGTGGTGCTGAGCAACGGCCACCGATGGACCCGCAACGACGCCAACGACGTCCGTAATGTCATCTCGCTGTGCAAGGTAAACCGGTTGATCTGCGTCCTGGAGGTACACGACACCACCGGGTACGGCGAGGAAGCCGCCGCGGCCACCCTCGCGTCGGCCACCGACTACTGGATCAGCCTGACCAGCGTGCTACGCGGCGAAGAGAACTACGTGATCATCAACATCGGCAACGAGCCGTTCGGCAACAGCGGCTACCAGAACTGGGCCAGCCACACCAGCAGTGCGATCCAGCGGCTGCGCGGTGCCGGCTTCGAACACGCGATCATGATCGACGCGCCGAACTGGGGCCAGGACTGGACCTTCACCATGCGTGACAACGCGCAGTCGGTGTGGAACACCGACCCGGCCCGCAACCTGATCTTCTCGATCCACATGTACGGCGTCTTCGACACCGCCGCCGAGATCAGTGACTACCTGGGCCGGTTCCGGTCGGCGAACCTGCCGATCGTGGTGGGCGAGTTCGGGCACAACCACTCCGACGGTAACCCGGACGAGGACTCGATCCTGTCGTACACCCAGCAGCACGGCATCGGCTGGCTCGGCTGGTCCTGGAGCGGCAACGGCGGCGGCGTCGAGTACCTCGACCTGGTGAGCAACTTCAACGTCAGCAGTCTCACCTCGTGGGGGCAGCGGCTGTTCAACGGCACCAACGGCATCCGCCAGACAGCCCGGGAAGCGACCATCTTCAGCGGCACCACCCCGACCACCGCACCACCGACCACTGCACCACCGACCACCGCACCACCAACCACCGCACCACCAACCACCGCACCACCAACCACCGCACCACCAACCACCGCACCACCGGCCGGCGCCTGCAGCGCGACCTACACGATCGTGGGCCAGTGGCAGGGCGGGTTCCAGGGTGACGTCCGCGTCACCGCCGGCAGTGCCGCGCTGCGCGGTTGGCGGGTGAGCTGGACCCTCGCCAGCGGACAGTCGGTCAGCCAGGCGTGGAACGCGACGGTGAGCCGCAGCGGATCCCAGGTGACCGCGACCAACGTCAGCTACAACGGCAACGTCGCGGCCGGGCAGAGCGCCACGTTCGGATTCATCGGCAGTTGGAGCGGCACCAACCCGGTGCCATCGCTGACCTGTACCGCGCTGTAGCCACTGGCCCACAGGTGTGACCGGTGGCCGGGCGGGTATACCGTCCGGCCACCGGATGGCCCGACCCGCGCACCACTGTCGCGGGCACCGACCAACCCGATGGCGACAGGAAGTTTGCTACTACCTGGAGGTTACGGTGAGCGAAGGTCCTCGTCTGCGGGTGGGCGCGTACGCGGTGGTCGTCCGCGATCAGGCGGTACTGCTGAGCCGGTTGTCCGAGGCGTCCCCGGTGTTCACTCCTGGTGCCTGGCATCTGCCGGGAGGCGGCCTCGAGCCGGGCGAGCAGCCCGGCGAGGCACTGGTTCGCGAGCTACACGAGGAAGCCGGCCTCGACGTGATGTCGTCACAACTACTGGACGTACGGTCGTACTCCGCCCATCGCAACGGCACCGACTGGCACGTGGTCGGCCTGCTGCACCGTGCCGAGGTCGGATCGGGCGAACCGGTCATCACCGAGGTCGGTGGCAGCGCGGACGCCATCCGATGGGTACCCATCGAGGAGATCGACGAACTGCCGCTGTCTCCACCCACCGCCGACGGGCTGCGAATGCTCGACCTGCTGAGGGTGCCGGCCTGACGACCCGGCCCGGCGGGTACCCGCTTCGGTCACGTGTCGCAGCGCCGCCCGTCGGTCCGGGTGTCCCCGGACCGACGGGCACCCGACGGTTCGCCCTCGGCCGGCCCAGGAGTGCATTCGCGCCGGGCCGACCGCACCCGCCAGAGGACGAATACGCCGATCCCCAGCACCGCCACCGCGACCGCGGCCGCCCGACCGGCCGCGTCCTCGATCGCGGAGTACGAGGTACCGGCCAGATAGCCGATCAGGACGGTGCCGAAGCCCCAGATCAACCCGCCGGCCACGTTGTAGAGAAAGAACCTCCGGTACGGCATGTGCGACGCGCCGGCCAGCGCCGGCATCACGGCGTGGAAGAACGTGACGAACCGACCGACGAACACCGCCACGCCGCCCCGGGTGGCCAACTGGTCCTGGGCCCGCTGCATCCAGGTCTGGCGCCGACGCAGAAACGGCAACCGCAGCAACCGTGGCCCGAGCGACCGACCGATGAGATAGCTGGCGGTGTCACCGGCGATCGCGGCGGTGACGACGACGACCGTGATCCCGGGCAGCGAGATGATGCCGAGACTGGCGGCCACCCCGCCGAGGATCGCGGCGGTCTCGCCAGGGAACACGAAGCCCACGAAGAGCGCGTCCTCGGCGAAGACCAACAACCAGACCAGCAGGTAGATCAGGGTGCCGTCCATCGACAGCAGATGGTCAAGCCAGCCAGTCAGCACAACGCCCCCCGCTCACGGGGGGCTGCAACAGTTGAAGGTAGCACCGCCGGACGCGGTCAGCGCCAGGTCTGGACGGCAGGCACCGAACGGAGGCACACCAGCTGGTGCGGGTGCGGCGGGGTGCCCGTGACGCCCGGCTGGTGCTCGCTGGGCCGTCACGGGCGTCCTCCCCACCACAGAGAGGCAGCACCGAGACTCTTAACCGGTTAAGAAGACGCTACGCCGATGCGAGCGACGCCGTCAAGAGCCGTCGCGCATCGGCTACCATCGTTGGGTTGCTGCTGAGGACACCAGCTCAGTGGATGATGCAAGCTCGGCGGATCGGTGCGTGCGAACCGCAGCATCGTCCATGACACCGGCGGTAGCCGCAGCGCCAAACCGCCCCTGGTCGACGGCCGCACCGGGCACCTCACGCGGGCGCACCCGATCGGGCCGCGTCGAAGTGTTCCACTAGTCGAAGGAGACGCTCATCCGCTTCGTGCTGCCGGGCTTCGCCCGCACGTAGTCGCAGGTGGCCACGATGTCGTCGATGAAGCCAGCGCCGTCGCCTCCCCGCAGGCGAAGGTCGGGTACCCACGGACGGCTGAAACGACCGGGCGTCAGCCCGAGTCGCGCAGCGCGCGTACCCGGGACACCGTCAGGTCGTCGAGCCGGTCGGCGACCAGCGTGGCACCGGCCAACGCGTCCGGCGCCGGCGGATACTGCGGGTGCGGCACGGCCACCACCGCCAGCCCGGCGGCGGCGGCGGACCGCAGCCCGTTGCTTGAGTCCTCCACCGCGCAGCACTGCTGCGGCGGTACGCCGAGCGACCGCGCCGCGACCAGGTACACCTCAGGGTCGGGCTTGCCCGCCGAGCACTCCTCGGTGGAGACGGTCACCTCGAACGCGTCGCCGACACCCGCGCTGGCGAGCACCTGGTCGATCAGCCGGCGGGGCGAGGAACTCGCCAGGCCGAGCGGGAACTCGGAGCCGAGCCGGCGGATCGCGTCCAACGCTCCAGGGATCAACGGCAGCTCGGACCGGTACCGCGCGGCCATCTCGTCGATCACCTCTTCGGCGACCCGCCCGGCACCCCGCCTGACCCCGAGGTCCACGTCGAGGTAGCCCGACCACTCCGCAGTGCTCATCCCCATCAGCCGACTCTGGGTGTCCGGCAACCACCGGCCGCCGGACCGGGCCACGTATCCGCGCCGGACCTCCTCCCAGACCGGCTCGGTGTCGATGAGCACGCCATCCATGTCGAACACCACTGCGGAGATCATGTCCGACATCCTGCCCGGTCCACTGGAATCGACCCGGCCCGGGGTCACGGAGAGCTAACCTCGCAGGCGAGCTTCCGCTTTCTGGTCCAGGCCGGATGCGGCACCAGCGAGGCCGCAGACGGACAACAGCCGCGAGAGGAATCGGGATGTCGCAGCCCCTCCTACCGGGCCACGAACGAATCGTGGTCGGGGTCTACGACTCCGACTCCAGTTGGGCCGCGGTCCGGCTGGCCGCCCACGAAGCCGCCGCCCAGCACCGGCCGCTGCGGCTGCTGCACGCCCTCAACTGGATTCCGGACGACCTGTCCACCGCTGAGGAGCCCGTACCGGACGCCCAACAGCTCATGGACCGGGCCGTCCAGGTCGTGGCCCAGGCGGCACCCGGGCTGGCGGTGACCACCGAACTGTCCGAGAACGCACCGGCCACCGCTCTGCTGCGAGAGTCCCGGATGGCCTCACTGGTCGTCATCGGCGACGGTGACCTGGCCCGTTGGACCTGCCTGCCGCTGGACGCGCTCGCCGTGCAGGTCGCTGCCCGGGCCGACTGCTCGGTGCTGGTCGCCCGCTGCGGCGCGGAGTCCGCCTCAGGCACGCCGGCAGCCAGCAATACGGAGACCACCTCAGCCGCCGGGGCCTACGACGGGCCGGTCGTCGTCGGCGTGGACGGCTCGGCCGGCTCCGAACGCGCCCTGGGCTTCGCCTTCGACACCGCCGCCGCGCGGCGCAGCGAACTGATCGTCGTACGGGCCTGGGAGAGCGAGCTGAGCTGGGCTGACGCCTCGCCCGACACCGGCGGTGAACTCACCGACACGCTGGCGCCCTGGCAGGAGAAGCACCCGGACGTGCCGGTACGCCAGCAGGTGGTGACCGGATCGCCGGCCCAGGTGATCATCGACCGCTCCGTACACGCCGGTCTGGTCGTGGTCGGTGCCCGCGGCGACCACCCGCTACGGGTACCGCTCGGCGCGGTCAGTCAGGCGGTGCTGCACCACGCCCGCTGCCCGACTGCCATAGTCCGCGAGTGCGCCCCGCCGCCGACCGCCGGCGACTGACCGGAGGCTGTCCGGGTAGGCCACGTGGACGATGTTCACGTATCGGTACTCATATGATTACGCTGTGACAACCCCCGACACGTGGCGTCTTCCGGCCTGGACCCTGCTCAGCAACCACGGCCATGTCCTGCTCGCCATCGCCCGCGATCCACAGGCCCGGCTACGGGACGTGGCGGCCCGGGTCGGGATAACCGAGCGGGCCGCGCACACCATCGTCGCCGATCTGGAGGCGGCCGGGTACCTGACCCGGCACCGGGTCGGCCGACGCAACGAGTACACGGTCAACCCGCAGGTACCGTTCCGGCACCCCGCCGAACAGGACCATCTCGTCGGCGAACTGCTCGACCTGTTCACGGCCGCGCCAGCCGCGCAGCAGCCACCGGCTGAAGCCGGTGTGGCGGACCCGGGCGCGCAGCGTGACCGCTCGGTGGGACACCAGTCCCGCAACACCGGGTCTTTCGCACCTGTCCCCCACCCGTCCCCAGGTATGGACTGTGTACAGGTGCAACTGAAGGAGTGAGCGACATGAGCGCCAGTCACCTGATCGTCGTCGGTGTCGACGGCTCCGAGGCAAGCCGTCGGGCACTGGACTGGGCAGCCAAGGAGGCGACCGGCCGGGGCGGTGCCCTGCGCGCGGTCATCGCCTGGCGATGGGACGGCGGCACCGCCGTCAGCCCCATCGAGGAACGCACCCGCGCCACCGACCTGCTCGACACCGAACTCGCGGCGCTGACCGCCCGGCTCGGTTCCGCGCTACCGGTCGTCGGCGAGGTACACGAAGGCCGCGCCGCCGAGGTGCTGACCGCCGCGGCCCGCTCCGCCGATCTGCTGGTCCTGGGCAGTCACGGACACGGCCGGCTGCTGCACACGGTACTCGGCTCGGTCAGCGAGGAATGTGTCCGCAAGGCCACCTGCCCGATCGTGGTGATCCCCGTTCCCGCGCTGATCACCACCGCCACCGACACCGGCGTCTGACCGGGAGGCGATCCAGATGACCAGACCCATCGTGGTCGGATACGACGGTTCGAGCAGCGCCGACGCCGCCCTCGACTGGGCAGTCGCCGAAGGAGTCCGCACCGGCACCCCGGTGGTGCTCGCGTACGCCTTCGAATGGCCGGCCGCCTCGGGCCCGATCATGCCCGGCCCGGCCGCCTGGCCCGACGCGGCTTCCCGACGCGACGCCGAGACGATGGTCCGGGTCGCCGCCGCCGAAGCCGTCGAGCGGTACCCGCAAGCCGACGTCACCGCGAGCATGCTCGACGGCCCCGCCGCGATCCGGCTGCGGGAGAAGTCCCGCGGCGCGGCGCTGCTGGTGGTCGGCAACCGGGGGCACGGCGGCTTCGCCGACCTGCTACTCGGCTCCACCAGCGTGGCAGTGTCCGCACATGCCCACTGCCCGGTCGTGGTGGTACGCGGCAGCGTCGTCAGCGAGGCCCCGGTGGTCGTCGGGGTGGACGGCTCGGAGGCGTCGCTGCAGGCCCTGCGCTTCGCCGTCGAGCAGGCCGCCAACCGTGACGTCACACTGCGTGTCGTCCGCGCCTGGAACCCGCCGGCACCGCGCTGGCGGCCGTTGGCGTTCGATCCCCTGGAGATCGTCGCCGCCGAACGGGCCGTCCTCGACGACGAGTTGATCCTGTGGCGGGAGAAGTACCCCGAGGTCACGATGAGCGCCGAGACGGTCGGCGACCACCCGGGCCGGTTCCTGGTGGAGGCGTCCCGTACCGCCAGCCTGGTCGTGGTCGGTTCCCGGGGCCACGGCGGCTTCACCGGCCTGCTGCTCGGCTCGGTGTCACAGCAACTGCTGCACCACAGCCACAGCCCGGTAGCGGTGATCCGCGGCTCCAGCCACACCGTCGAAGCCGGATCCGGCGACCAGGTCGATCGATCCTGACAAGGTCGCTCGATCCTGACAAGCAAGGCACCGACGAGCAGGGTACGTACCGACGGGAGGCCGTCATGGACCAGCGCCGGATCGCCGTCGGACTCGACCGCTCCCTGGCCGCCCGCGCCGCACTGACAACCACGCCGCACTGACATCCACCCCGCCCGGACGGGCCGCGCCGCGCGCGGCCGCCTGAGCGACCCACCCGATGGAGGCTGACATGTTGGCCGAACAGATCCGCGATCCGTGGCGGACCTTCCAGGGACGACGGTGGCGGGACACGATCGACGTGGCCGCCTTCGTCCACGACAACCACACCCCGTACACCGGCGACGGCGGATTCCTCGCCGGACCCACCAGCCGCACCCGGGCCGTCTGGGACCGACTGCGGGAGATGTTCGTCGAGGAACGCCGGCGCGGCGTCCACGACGTCGACGCCGCCACCCCGTCCACCATCACCGCGCACGCTCCCGGCTACATCGACAAGGATCGGGAGCTGATCGTCGGGCTGCAGACCGACGCCCCGCTACGTCGGGCGATCATGCCCAACGGTGGGTTGCGGACGGTGGAGAACGCCCTGGCGGCGTACGGCTACGACGCCGACCCGCAGGTGCATCGGATCTTCTCCAGCTACCGCAAGACCCACAACGACGCCGTGTTCGACGCCTACCCCGAGGACGTGTTGCGGGCCCGCCGCTCACACATCGTCACCGGGCTGCCGGACGCGTACGGCCGGGGTCGGATCATCGGCGACTACCGGCGGGTCGCCCTGTACGGAGTGGACCAGCTGATCGCGCAACGCCGGACGCACCGCGCGGCGCTGGACCTGGTGCCCTCCACCGACGAGGTGATCCGCGACCGGGAGGAACTGGCCGAGCAGATCCGGGCCCTCGGCGAGTTGGCCCAGATGGCCGCGGCCTACGGTCACGACATCAGCCGGCCCGCCTCCGACGCACGCGAGGCCATCCAATGGCTGTACTTCGCCTACCTGGCCGCCTGCAAGGAGCAGAACGGCGCGGCGATGTCACTCGGCCGGACCGCCACCTTCCTCGACGTCTACCTGCAGCGTGACCTCGACGAGGGCCGGCTGACCGAGATGGCCGCCCAGGAGCTGATCGACGACTTCGTGATCAAGCTGCGGATCATCCGCTTCCTGCGCACCCCCGAGTACGACCAGCTCTTCTCCGGCGACCCGACCTGGGTGACCGAATCACTCGGCGGCACCGCGGCGGACGGGCGGACCCTGGTCACCCGGACCACGTTCCGTTACCTGCAGACGCTGTACAACCTCGGACCGGCACCGGAACCGAACCTGACCGTCCTGTGGTCACCGTCGCTGCCCACCGGGTTCAAGCGGTTCTGCGCGCAGGTGTCGCTGGACACCAGCGCCATCCAGTACGAGAACGACGACACGCTGCGCTCCTGGTACGACGACGACACCGCGATCGCCTGCTGTGTCTCGGCGATGCGGGTCGGCAAGGACATGCAGTTCTTCGGGGCGCGCGCCAACCTGGCCAAGGCGCTGCTGTACGCGATCAACGGCGGCCGCGACGAGGTCACCGGCGAACAGGTCGCCCCGGCCGTCGAACCCGTCTACGGGGAGTACCTCGACTACGACGAGGTACTCGCGGCGTTCGACCGGACGCTGGACTGGCTGGCCGCCACCTACGTCACCGCGCTCAACGTCATCCACCACATGCACGACCGGTACGCGTACGAGCGGTTGGAGATGGCGCTGCACGACTACCCGGTGCACCGGTTCCTGGCCGGTGGCATCGCCGGGCTGTCGGTGGCCGCCGACAGCCTGTCGGCGATCCGGTACGCCCGGGTCAAGGTGCTGCGCGACGAGACCGGCCTGGCCACCGACTACGCGGTCGAGGGCGACTTCCCAGCCTTCGGCAACAACGACGACCGGGTCGACGAGATCGCGGTGTGGCTGGTCGAGACGTTCATGGCGAAGCTGCGCCGGCAGCCGGCCTACCGCGACGCCGAGCACAGCCTGTCGGTGCTGACGATCACCTCCAACGTCGTCTACGGCAAGCACACCGGGCACACCCCGGACGGTCGACGGGCCGGTGAACCGTTCGCACCGGGAGCGAACCCGATGAACGGTCGGGACCGGCACGGCCTGGTGGCGGCGGCGATGTCTGTGGCGAAGCTGCCGTACGACTGCGCCCGCGACGGCATCTCGCTGACCAGCACGGTGACGCCCGACGGGTTGGGCCGCACCCCCGACGAGCGGGTGACGAACCTGGTCGGCGTGCTGGACGGCTACACCGACGCTGGCGGGTTCCACCTCAACGTCAACGTACTGGACCGGGCCACCCTGGAGGATGCGATGGCGCACCCGGAGCGGTATCCGCAGCTGACCATCCGGGTCTCCGGGTACGCGGTGAACTTCGTGCGGCTCACCGCCGAGCAGCAGCGCGACGTGATCTCCCGTACCTTCCACGGCGGGCTGTGAGGTGACCGCCTCGGTCCCCCGGCCGGTGCCGGTCGCCCCGGGCCGGCCGGGGATCACCGGGGCGGTCCACTCCTACGACCTGTCGATCGGAGTGGACGGCCCCGGCACCCGGTTCGTCGCCTTCCTGGCCGGCTGTCCGCTGCGCTGCCAGTTCTGCCACAGCCCGGACACCTGGTACCGGCGCAGCGGCACCGCCACCACCGTCGACGAGCTGATGGAACGGGTGCTCGGCTACCGGCGGTTCATCTCGGTCGCCGGCGGCGGGGTGACGCTCAGCGGCGGTGAGCCGCTGATGCAGCCGGACTTCGTCCGCGCCGTGCTGCGCCGCTGCCGCGACGCCGATCTGCACACCGCACTGGACACCTCCGGTTTCCTCGGCGCCCGCGCCGACGATGCGCTGCTGGACGCCACCGACCTGGTGCTGCTGGACATCAAGTCGTCGGACCCGCAGACCTACCGGCGGGTCACCCGGACCGGGCGGGTCGACCCGACGCTACGGTTCGCCCACCGGCTGGCCGAGCGGGGCATGCCGATCTGGATCCGTTTCGTGTTGGTGCCGGGGTTGACCGACGCGGAGTCCAACGTGGCGGGCGTGGCCGAGGTGGTGGCCGGTCTGTCCAGCGTAGATCGGGTGGAGGTGCTGCCGTTTCACCGGCTCGGCGCACACAAGTACGCCGAGCTGGGTCTGGAATTCCCGCTGGCGGCGACGGCGCCGCCGGGTCCGGCGCTGCTCGACCGGGTACGCCGCCAGTTCCGGGCCCACGGACTGACCGTCTACTGAACCCGGCCGGCGGGGAGCAGCCGTTCTGCCCGCCAGGCAGGTGGCCACCGGAACCGGTGGGTGGCCCCGCGCCGGCCGGTGGCGGCAGTCGCGCCAGCCAACTGGGCGGCGACCTGGCAGACCTGACGGTAGCCGGTGGCCATCAGGAAGGCCGACGCCCGCCCGTAGCTCTTGATGCCGACGACGAAGTAGCCGGGTTCGGGGTGCCGCAGCTCGGCTACCCCGTGCCGCGGCGCGGACCAGGACCGTGGCAGGTCCGGATCGAGCAGGGTGGCAAGTCCGCGACTGGTGCCGAGCACCGGGTCGACGTCGAGCCGCAGTTCGGCGCCGATGCGGTGGTTGGCGCGGAAGCCGGTCGCCACGACGACCCGGTCGGCGACGACCGTCCTCCCGTCCCGGGTCGACAGGCGAACCGCCGGGCCGGTGACATCGACCGGCACCGTGACCCGGTGGGTGACGAAGCCGGTCTCCAGCGTGATCCGGCCGTCGTCGATCAGCTGCCGCAGCCGGGTGCCGATCGCTCCTCGGGCCGGCAGCGCGTCGGCGTCGCCGGGGGCGAACACCGGGTCGACCCCGGTCCGGCGGACCGCCCAGGTGATCCGGGTGCCGGGCTGCTGGGCGGCGAGTTCCACCAGATCCAGCAGGGTGTTGGCGGCGGAGTGACCGGCACCGACGACGACGGTGTGCCGGCCGGCGTGCGCGGCCCGATCGGCACCGAGCACGTCGGGAAGGGCGAAGTCCAGGTACGCGGCGGCACTCGTCTCGCCGATCGCCGGCAGCCCTTCCCCACCGAGATGGTTCGGGTTGTGCCAGGTCCCGGAGGCGTCGACGACCGCCCTCCCCAGGTGTTCGGTGCCGTCGGCGAGCCGGACCGCGAAGGGCGCGGTCGCGCGCCCGGCCCCACGGGTCCGGTCCAGACCGAGCCGGGTGATGCCGTCGACCCGGGCGTGGTAGCGGATTCGGTCGGCCAGCACCGGCAGTTTCGCCAGTGGCAGCAGGTACTCCTCGATCAGTTCCGCTCCGGTCGGCCGGTGGATCGGATCCGGCGCCGCCCATCCGGCGGTGTCGAGTAGCCGGCCGGCAACCGGGTCGACGTTGTCCCGCCAGCTGCTGAACAGCCGTACGTGCCGCCAGTTGCCGATTGCGGCACCCGCGGCGGCACCGGCCTCCAGCACCAGCGGCGGGACGCCGTGCCCCGCGAGGTGGGCGGCGGCGGCCAGTCCTACCGGGCCGGCGCCGATCACTACCACGGGCAGCTGCCGGGTGGCGTACTCGATGCTCATCTGTCTCCTCTCGACGTCGTGGCGGCCCGCCGAGGCGTGACGGTCAGTGGGGACGCCCCGGGAACCGGTCCGTCACCCACCGGCTGGATCGATGCCTGTCGAGACAACGCATCCTGCAGTACCGCGCACTGAGCCTCGGCTAGGCAGACACGCTTCCAACGACGGCGAGGCCGGCGGTGCTCGCACAACAGGTCCGATTACCCACCGGTACGGCGCGACGATCCGATGCAAGGGCCGTAGGTCCCGCCGGCGCGGACCGCAGTGCCCCGGCGACAGCGGCGCAACGCCTCTACCTGGCCGGTGGCGATCAGGACGACAGTGAAGCCGAGCAGGGCGAACGGTGCGGAAAGGGTGGTGGACGGCGATGAACGCCGGATGGCTCTGGAACGGTCGGCCCGGTCCGCTGATGGCGGACTGCCTGAAGGCGGCGGCAGCGGCGCCGTCGGTGCACAACAGCCAGCCGTGGCGGTTCCGGCCGCACCTCGGCGGGGTGGAGATCCTCGCCGACCGGTCGCGGCAGGTCGACCTGATCGACCCGGACGGCCGGGAACTGGCCATCAGCATCGGTGCCGCCGTGTTCAACCTGCGGGTCGCCATGCTCGCCCACGGCCGGGTGCCGATGACCCGGCTGATTCCGGAACCCGACGAACCCGACCTGTTGGCCCGGGTCGCGGTCGGCGCGCCCGTCGAGACCGACGAAACGGTACGCCTGTTGGCGCGCGCCATCGCGCACCGGCGCACCAACCGGCGGCCGTTCGCCGACCTGCCGGTGCCACCCGAGGTACTCGACGAACTCGCCGCCGCCGCCCGCGTCGAACACGGCCGGCTCACGGTCGTCGACCCGCTGGTACGCGAGTCGATGGTGGCGCTGATCGGCAACGCCGAGGATCGGCGACGGGTGGAGCCGGCGTACTGGGCGGAGCTGGAACGGTGGACCAGGCAACGGCCCGGCCGGCTCGACGGCGTACCGCCGCAGGCCTTTGGCCCCTGGCCGGTGCCCCGGTCCGTGCCGGTGCGCGACTTCGGCCTGGTCTGGCCGGCCCGGCGCCGCCGGGTCGCCGAGTTCGAACCGGACCCGGTGCTCGCCGTGCTGTACACCACCGGTGACGCGTTGCGCGACTGGCTGCGGGCCGGGCAGGCGCTGCAGCGGATGCTGCTGACCGCGACGGTACGCGGGCTGGCGACCACCCCGATGACCCAGCCGTTGGAGTTCCCCGAGCTGCGTGACCTGCTCTGCGACCGCCACGACGGGCAACAGGCCCAGGCGATCGTCCGGATCGGCTACGGCCCGCTGTGCCCGCCGGTGCCCCGGCGGGCGCTCGCCGACCTGCTCGACACCACCCCGATGGGGGTGGCCGGTGCTGGTTGAGACGGGGCCGACGGCCGACCCGGGCGGGCTCGACGTCGCCGAGGTCGCCCGGCGGATGGCCGAGTACGGCCCGAACACCGTGCCGGACGGGCCGGCCCGCACCGGGCTGCCGCGCCGGGTGGCCCGGCAGCTGACCGATCCGCTGGTGGCGTTGCTGCTCGCCGCCGGAGTCGTCACCACCCTGCTGGCCGACTACCCGAACACGGCGGTGATCCTGCTGGTCGTGGTGGTGAACACCGCCATCGGTGTCGCCCAGGAGGTCCGAGCCGACCGGGCGATCGCCGCGCTCGGCAGGCTGGCCGCGCCGGTCGCCCGGGTGCTCCGGGGCGGCGTCGACCAGGTCGTCCCGGCGGCGGAGCTGGTGCCCGGCGACCGGGTCAAGGTCACTGCCGGGGATGTCGTCCCCGCCGACCTGGTGCTGGTCGACGCTTCCCGGTTGCAGTGCGACGAGTCCACGTTGACCGGCGAGTCGGTGCCGGTCCGGCGCGGCGAGGGTGACCCAGCCCACGCCGGCACCGTCGTAGTGACCGGCCGCGCCACGGGGGTGGTGACCCGTACCGGCGCCGACAGCGCACTCGGGCGGGTCGCGGCGTTGATGCGCGACACCCGGCCCGGACAGACCCCGTTGCAGCGACGGCTGAACCGGCTCGGTCGGCTGCTGGGGTTGACCGCCGTACTGCTGTCCGGGCTGGTGTTCCTGATCGGCCTCGGCGGCGGACAGCCGGTCGCCGAGCTCGCCGTCACCGCGGTCAGTCTGGTGGTCGCGGCGGTCCCGGAGTCGCTGCCGGCGGTCGTCACCCTGGCGCTGGCGCTCGGCGCGCACCGGATGGCCCGGGTCCGCGCGGTGCCGCGTCGGCTGCACGCCGTGGAAACCCTCGGCTCGGTGACAATCGTCGCCGCCGACAAGACCGGCACCGTCACCGAGGGACGGATGGCGGTGCAGCGGGCCGTCACGAACGTCGGCCGCTACGACATCGACGGCGTCGGCTACCAGCCGTCCGGCCGGATCGTGCGGTGCGCCGACCCGGACCTGGCCGGCACAGACCCGACCGGCACAGACCCGACCGATCCCACGGTCGGGGTGGCGGTCGGGGTCGCTCCCGACGATCTGCGCCAGCTCGCCCGGGCCGCGCTGCTGTGCAACGACGCCGAACTCATCGCGCCGGACAGCACCGGACCCACCGCACCGGACAGCAGCCGGCCCACCCGGCCGGACGGCGACATCGGCGCACCGGGTGACGGTGCTGGCTGGCGGGCTGTCGGGGATCCGCTGGAAGCGGCCCTGGTCGCCTTCGCCGGGCGGGTCGGGCTAGCCGCCGACGAGGTACGCCGGGCCTGGCCACGGGTCGCCGAGCACCCGTTCGACCAGGCGAACCGGCGGATGGCCACGGTGCACCGTACCTGCGACGGTCAGTACCTGACCGTCTGTAAGGGCGCTCCGGAGACGGTGCTGACCTCGGCGGTCAGCAGCGCCACGGCCGACGAACTCGCTGTCCTCGCCGACCAGGCCCGGACGCTCGCCGAGCAAGGGCTGCGCACTCTCGCGGTCGCCGCGGCGGTCGGCGCGACGCCACCCGATCCGGCCCGACCCCGTGGGCTGCGGCCGTTGGGGCTACTCGGGATCGGTGATCCGGTCCGCTCCGACGCCCCAGACGTCGCCCGCACCTTCGCCGCCGCCGGGATCCGGCTGCTGCTGGTCACCGGTGACCATCCGGGCACCGCCGCGGCCGTCGGCAGCCAACTGGGGATCTGGTCGGCCGGCGACCCGGTCGCCACCACCCCGGACAGTCCGGACGGTGCCCGGGTGTTCGCCCGGATCCAGCCGGAGCAGAAGCTGGACGTGGTCGCCGCGCTGCAGGCGCGCGGTCACGTGGTGGCGATGACCGGCGACGGGGTCAACGACGGTCCGGCGCTGCGCCGCGCCGACATCGGGGTGGCGATGGGCAGCGGCACCGACGTCGCCCGGCAGGCCGCCGACCTGGTCCTGGTCGACGACAACCTGCGTACGGTCGCGACGGCTGTCGGTGAGGGCCGGCGGATCTACGACAACATCCGCCGGTTCCTGCGGTACGCGCTGGCCGGTGGGGTGGCCGAGCTCGCGGTGATGCTGCTGGGCCCGTTGTTCGGGCTGGCGCTGCCACTGCTGCCGGGTCAGATCCTCTGGATCAATCTGCTCACCCACGGCGTACCCGGGGTGGCGTTGGGCGCTGAACCGGCCGAGCCGGACGTGCTGGACCGGCCGCCCCGACCGCCCACCGAATCGGTGCTGGGCGCCGGGCTGGGCGCCGGGGTACTCGGCATCGGCGCGTTGATCACGGCGGTCACGTTGGCGGCGGGCGTCACCGGATTCCACACCGGCCGCCCGTGGCAGACCATGGTCTTCGTCACTCTCGGCTTGGCCCAGCTCGGGGTGGCGCTCGCGGTGCGGGCCCGCCGGCCGAGGTCGGTGCCGGCCGGCGACTCCGGCGGGTGGCGTCGCATGGGCAACCCGGGCCTGCTCGTCGCGGTCGCCACGGCCGCGGTGCTGCAAATCGCCGGGGTCTATCTCGGCCCACTCGCGGCCCTGCTCGGCACCGATCCGCTGACCGTGACCGACCTCGCGGGTTGTGCCGCCGTCGCGGCGCTGCCGGCCCTGACGTTACATCTGTCCCGGAGCGGGAACAGAAGCAGTTCGGGTCCGGATTCCCGCACCCGGCCGCCCGGTGGGGTGGCCGCACGGCGCAGACCTGACCAGAAGGAGCACCAGATGAACGAAGCGACGACGACAGCCACCGAGACGACGACCAGCACCGACCGGCCGATCGCCGCGGTGCTCGCCGAGGCCGCCGCTGCGGCCGGGTACGCGCCGTCGGTGCACAACACCCAGCCGTGGCACTGGCGGGTCCGCCCTGAGGGGTTGGAGCTGCGCGCCGCCCGGGACCGGCAGTTGCCGGCCACCGACCTGGACGGGCGGTTGCTGATGCTCAGCTGCGGTGCCGCGCTGCACCACGCCCGGATCGCGCTGGCCGCGCAGGGCTGGACCGCGCAGGTGCGCCGGCTGCCCGACGCCGACGACCCCGACCTGTTGGCTGTGCTCCGGCCGACGGAGCAGATCCCGGTACCGGCCGGCACCGTACGGCTGGTCCAGGCGATGCGGGTGCGGCACACCGACCGCCGGCCGGTCAGCGACGAACCGGTGCCGGTCGCGTCGGTCACCGCGATCACCGCCGCCACCGGGGCCACCGTACGGATGCAGATCCTCTCCTCCGACCAGGTGCTACTGCTCGCGGCGGCGGCCAGCCGGGCCGAGGAGCTGGCGTCGGAGGATCCACAGATCCATGGCGAGCTCGACTACTGGACCGGGCTGGGCGCCCCGGCCGGCACCGGGTTGCCGGAGCAGGTGCTGCCGGAGCAGCCCGCGCAGACCACGGTGCCCGGCCGGGACTTCGGCCGGGCCGGCACCCTGCCGGTGGGTGGCGGGCACGACCGGGCAGCCGTCTACACGCTGCTGTTCGGCGACGACGACGACTCAGCGTCGTGGCTGGCCGCCGGCGAGGCGCTCTCCGCATCCTGGCTGACCGCCACCGAGCTGGGCATCTCGGTGGTGCCGCTGAGCGGCGCGGTCGAGGCGACCAGCACCCGGCAGACGTTGCGGCACATCCTCGCCGAGCTCGGTCACCCGTACCTGGTGCTGCGGCTGGGGATCGCCAGCCCGGACCACGCCGGGCCACCGCACACCCCCCGGATGCCCACCGCACAGGTCGTCGACACCAGCGAGGTCCGCGGCACCGAAACCTGAGGAGCAACCAATGGACACCCAGGCACCCGTACTCGTCGGCGTCGACGGTTCCGCCTCGGCGGTGCAGGCCGCCCGGTTCGCCGCCCGGGAGGCAGCGCTCCGGCAGCGACCGTTGCGGATCGTGCACGCCTTCGCCTGGCCGGCGACGCAGGTGCCGCTGGGGATGGGGATGGCCCCGGCGGTGCCGCCGCAGGGCGAGATCGAACGGTACACGCGGGAGATCGTCGACGCGGCCGCCGAGGCCGCCGCCAAGGTCGCCCCGGAGGTGGAGACCACCACGCAGGTGGTCGACGGCGCCGCCGCTCCGGTGCTGCTGGCCGAGTCGCGGTCCGCCGCCGTGGTCGTCCTCGGTGACCGGGGCTTCGGCCCGATCTCCGGGGCTCTGATCGGCTCGGTCGCCTCCCAGGTCGCCACGCACGCCGAATGTCCGGTGCTGGTGGCCCGGGGCGAGGGCGTCGCGGACGGGCCGGTGATCGTCGGCGTCGACGGTTCGGAGCTGTCCGCACGGGCGGTCGAGTTCGCCGCCGACGCCGCCAGCATGCGCGGTGCGGATCTGCTCGCCGTGCACACCTGGACCCACCCGCCGTCGATCGGCCCCGGCGACATGCAGCCACTGGTCTACGACGTGGCCGCGCTGCAGACCGAGGAGGAGGCGCTGCTGGCCGAGTCGGTGGCCGGCGTCCGGGACCGCCACCCGGGACTGACCGTCCGGCAGATGTCCGTTCAGGGCCGGGCGACCAAGGTGCTCACCGAGGAGTCCCAGCGTGGCCAACTGCTGGTGGTCGGTGCCCGAGGTAGGGGCGGCTTCACCGGGCTGCTGCTCGGCTCGGTGAGCAACGCGCTGCTCTACCGCAGCCAGAGTCCGCTGGCGATCGTCCGGGTCGCCAAGGACTGACCAGAGTCGGAGCTGTCAAGGATCGAACTGACCGAGCTCGTTGACTAGCATCGTCGTCGTGGCCGCCAACCCCCTGCCGGAGGAACACCGGGACGTCCCGTCGCTCGGTCTGACACCACTGTCGCGGGTGCGGCTGGACCAGTTGCTGCAGGAGATGCTCGACCGGGTCGGTGAGGTCGTCACCAGCCGGGAACGGCTACGGGCGCTGCTCGACGCGGTCGTCGGCATCAGCACCGACCTGGATCTGCACAGCACACTGCGACGGATCGTCGAGGCGGCGTGCGGGCTGGCCGGTGCCCGCTACGGCGCGCTGGGAGTGATCGGCCCGGACCGCCAACTGGTCGACTTCATCACCCACGGGGTGGACGCCGCGACCCACGCGGCGATCGGCGACCTGCCGCACGGGCGAGGCGTGCTCGGCCTGCTCATCGACGACCCGGCGGCGGTGCGGATGCCCGACATCACCCGGCACCCCCGCTCGTACGGCTTCCCGGCGCACCACCCGCCGATGCACAGCTTCCTCGGGGTGCCGGTGCGCATCCGCGACCAGGTCTTCGGCAATCTCTATCTGGCGGAGAAGCAGGGGGCGGCCGAGTTCACCGACGACGACGAGGAGATCGTGGTGGCGCTGGCCGCCGCGGCCGGCGTGGCGATCGAGAACGCCCGGCTGTACGAGTTGGCCAGCCGGCGGGAACGCTGGCTGGCCGCCACCGCCGAGATCACCGGGGTGCTGCTCGGTCCGGTACGCCGTACCGACGCGCTGGCCCTGGTGGCCCGGCGGGCCCGGGAGGTTGCCGAGGCCGAGATGGTGCTGGTGCTGGTCAACGACGACGAGGCGGGGCAGTTCATCGTCGAGGTGGTCGACGCCCCGCAGGGGCCACCGCCGGGGCTGGTCGGCGCCGCGTTGCCGACCGGCGAGACCAGCTTCGCCGGGGCGGTCGCCAGCGGCCAGCACATCATGGTCGAGAGCCTGGCGAAGTCCGCTCCCTGGCCGGTGCCGGTCGCCGGTGGGCCGGCCGTGGTGGCGCCGCTGACCGTGGCGGACACGTTGCACGGCGTGCTGGTGGTGGCGCACCGGGCCGATGTCACCCTGCCGGCGGACGGGGACGTACCGCTGTTGGCCAGCTTCGCCGGGCAGGCGGCGCTGGCCATCGAGCGGGCCCGAGCCCAGGAGGAACGTGAACTGCTGGTGGTGCTGGAGGACCGCGAACGGATCGCCCGCGACCTGCACGACGTGGTCATCCAGCGGCTGTTCGCCACCGGGCTGCAGCTGCAGAGCGCGCTGCCGCTGACCGGCCGGCCGGAGGCCGGCAAGCGGATCAACGCCGCCGTCGACGACCTCGATTCCACCATCCGCGACATCCGGCGGGCGATCTTCGAACTGCGTACACCGATGAGCGCGGCGCTGCGCACCGAGTTGCGGGAGGCGGTCGATCTGGCCGCCGACGGGCTCGGTTTCCGGCCGGTGCTGGAGTTGGACGGTCCGGTCGACAGTGCCGTACCCGATCCGGTCCGCCCCGACCTGCTGGCGGTGCTGCGGGAAGCCCTGTCGAACGTGGTCCGCCACGCCAGGGCGGCTCAGGTCACGGTGCGGGTCAGGGCGCTGGCCGGCGAGCTGGTGCTGACCGTCGCCGACGACGGCGTCGGGATCGACCCGGGCGTCGCCCGAGGTGGTCTGGTGAACCTGCGGGAACGCGCCGATCAGCATGGCGGGGAGTTCTCCATCGGCGCCAACGACCCGCGTGGCACGCTGCTCACCTGGACGGTGCCGCTGCGGGACTGACCGGGCTGGTAGCCGGCGCACCACCACTGAGGTGGCGGTGGCGGCCTCGCGCCAGGCTCAGTGCCGGGGGCCGAGCAGCCGGGTGGCTAGCACCGCTGCCTGGGTGCGCCGCTCCAGGCCGAGCTTGGCGAGCAGGCTGGAGACGTAGTTCTTGACCGTCTTCTCGGCGAGGAACATCTTGCCGGCGATCTCCCGGTTGGTCAGCCCTTCGGCGACGTACTCCAGGATCCGCCGCTCCTGCTCGGTGAGCGACTTCAACTCGTGCGGCTCCTCGACGCCGCTGCGGATCCGTTCCAGTACCCGGCGGGTCACCGCCGGGTCGAGCAGCGACTGGCCGGCGGCGACCCGACGCACCGCGTCGACCAGGTCGGTGCCCCGGATCTGCTTGAGCACGTAGCCGGCCGCCCCCGCCATGATCGCCGCGAACAGGGCCTCGTCGTCCTCGTACGAGGTGAGGATGAGTCCGTTGATCGTCGAGTCGACGGCGCGGATGTCCCGGCAGACGTCGATGCCGCTGCCGTCGGGCAGCCGGGCGTCGAGGATCGCCACGTCCGGACGCAACGCCGGGATCCGTCTGGTTGCCTCCTGCGCGGACCCGGACTCGCCGATGACCTCGATGTCGCCGCCGCTCTGCAGCAGGTCGGCCAGGCCACGGCGGACGACTTCGTGGTCGTCGAGCAGAAAGACGCGGATCATCTCCTGTTTGTACCCGGTGGCGGACCGCGGCACCAGGGACCAAAGTCCCGCGTGGCGGGGGCCGGACAGGGCCTGCGGCCCACGAGCGCGGGACATCCGACCCTGCCGTACGCTGCCCGACCGGCGCACCGTTTAGCTATGTTGACCACCACGTTCACCACCGCCCAGCTGCGTTCCGCGGTGACCGCGGCGGTCCGCGCGCCGTCGCTGCACAACAGCCAGCCGTGGCGGTTCCGCCTCGTCGACGGCGCGATCGAGGTCCGACTCGACCCGGACCGGCGGTTGATCGCGTGTGACCCGACCGGTTGGGCCGCACGGCTCGGCTGCGGCGCCGCCCTGTTCAACATGCGGCTCGCGCTGGCCGTTCGTGGTGTGCCGGCCCAGGTTCGGCTACGGCCGGACCCCGCCGACCCGCCGTTGCTCGCCCGGTTGGTGCCCGGCGAGCCGCGGGCCGCGACGCCGACGGAGTCCCGGCTGTACGCGGCGATTGCGCGTCGGCGCAGCAACCGGTCGCCGTTCCGGCCGGACCCGGTACCGCCGCCGGTCCGGCGACGGCTGATCGGAGCGGCCCAGGTCGAAGGCGGCTGGCTGGAGTTGGTGATCGGCTCGACCGCGGTCGGCGCGGTCGCCGAGATCGCGATGAGCGCCAGCCGGGTGCTCGACCGGGATCCCGGCTATCAGGCGGAGGTGGCCCGTTGGGTTCGGCACTTCCCGGCACCCGACGGGGTGCCAGCCGCCGCCGGTGGACCGGTCGCCGAGCCGCAGGACCTGCTGCCACAGCGGCCGTTCGGCGACCGGCATCGCGGCCCGGGGCGCGACTTCGAAAACGAGCCGCTGGTGGCGGTGCTCGGCTCGACGGGCAACACGCCGAGCGACCAACTCACCGCCGGCCAGGCCCTGCAGCACGTCCTGCTGGCAGTCACCGACGCCGGTCTGGCCGCCTCGATGCTGTCCCAGCCGATCGAGGTGACACAGGCCCGTGAACAGCTGCGGCTGGCACTGGGCCGGTTCGGATCCCCCCAAATGGTGATTAGGATCGGATACGGTCAGCCCGGTCGGCCGACACCGCGTCGGGATCCGGTCGACGTGATCGACACGGTCCAGGAGGAATGATGACTGATCCGATCGTCACCGGTGTCGACGGGTCGCCGGCGAGTCTGGCTGCGGCCCAACACGCCGCCGAGGCCGCCACCCGGCGCGGCGTACCGCTGGTGCTGGTCCACGGCTACCTGCATGCCTTCGGCTACGGGATTCCGATCAACCCGTACGACGGCGAGCTGCCCGGCCCGAACGAGGACGGCGAGCGGATGCTGGCCGAGACGGCGGCGCAGCTGCGCACCGACCGGCCAGGGCTCAAGGTCGATACCCGGCAGGTGGCGGCCGGCGGGGCGCCCACGTTGATCGAGGAGTCCCGGCACGCCGAGCTGGTGGTGGTCGGCAGCAGAGGGCTGGGCGGCTTCACCGGGCTGCTGCTCGGTTCGGTCAGCTCCCAGGTGGCGGGGCACGCACACTGCCCGGTCCTGGTGGTGCGCCCGCCGGACGCGCCGGTTGACGTCGACGGCCCGGTGCTGGTGGGCGTCGACGGCTCGGACCACGCCGAGAACGCACTGTGTGTGGCGGCCGACGAGGCTGCGGCCCGGGGTGTCGGGCTGGCGGTGCTGCACGTGTGGTGGCCCAGTTCGATGCGGGACAGCGCCGAGGCCGTAGCGCCGGCGGACGCCGCCCGGCAGGAGGCCGCCGAGTTGCTCACCGCAGCGGTGGCCACGGTGCGCCGGCGGCATCCGGACCTGTCGGTCGAGGAGCGCCCGCTGGAAGGAGTGGAGGCCGATGCCGTGATGGTCGAGGCGAGCCGCAAGGCCAGCCTGGTCGTCGTCGGTTCGCGTGGCCGTGGTGGCTTCACCGGGCTGCTGCTCGGCTCGGTCAGCCAGACACTGGTGCACCATGCCCACTGCCCGGTGCTGGTCGCCCGGCCACGCTCGCGCCCGTAGCGCCCCGCCAGCGCGCTGACCAGAGGCTTGTCAGGTGGTGTACCGCAGGATTGCGCCGATGCCGTCGGGCACCTGGTCGGCGAGCTCGGCCGGTACGGCGATCACCCGGGCGCCGGTGGCCAGGGCGGCCCACGTCGCGACGTCGCCGACAGGTGCCTGGACCGGCTCGTCGACACCGAGTGCCGTGAGCGCACCGACGGTGGCACCGACCTGGTCCGGCTTCGGTCCGGCGTACGCCGGTCGAGCCAGCAGCCGTGGTTCGTCGACCAGCAGCAACGTGTCGACCTGATGGCGGGCCAGGGTGTTCAGGGTGTCGGAGATGCCACCGGTCGCCCGGTCGGCCTGTCCGCGCTCACGTCGGAAGGCGTCGATCACCGCCGCCACGTCCGCCTCGGCGAGGCGGCGTAGCACGTCGGCAGCCTGGTCCACGGCCGCGTCGGTGGTGTCGTACGGGCCTTGCACCTCGTGCAGCAGGTCGGCCACCCGCGAGGACGACTTGTCCCGCAGGAACTGCACGGCACGCACGTCACCGGTCACCACGACCGCCCTCGGCCGGACCTCGTCGACCAGCTCTGCCAACCGGCCGGCGACCAGCGTGGCGTTGGCCTCCCAACGGTCCTCGGCCCGCTGCTGGAACCGCCGCTGGGACCAACCGCCGGGGTGTGACCGGGTGATGTGCATCGTGTCGCCGGCCACTGTCTCGGTGAGGTCCGCGCCGTCGGGCTGCAGCGCGACGATGTCGGCACCGACCCGGTCGGTCGCCACCACCAGCACGGGCAGTTGTCGTTGCTCCCAGCGCAGCAGTGGCAGCAGGTGCGGGACCGGTCCGTAGGCGACGAATTCCGCCGCCGGCGGTTGCGGCAGCTGCCGCACGAGCCGCACCCGTTCGGCATCGGCGATCACCACGAGGGTGTCACCACCGGGGTGGGCGCGTTCGGTGAACGATTCAATGGTGTCGAGCAGGTCCTCCGGCGCTCCGGCGGTGGCCAGTTGCCGGCGGGCGGCGCGCCAGCGCAACTCGACCTGCTGGGCCGTGTCCGGAACCTGCCCGCTGGTGTCGAGGTAGAGCGACACGAACGGGCCGGGCGCACCGGCCAGCTCCGCGACGGTGGTCCGAGCCTGGGTCGACGTCACAGTTCGTCCTTTCCTCGGCGTTCTGCTGCAGCGGTCGTCTCTTCGCGGTACCCCGCCGCCCGGTGCGTTACTCCAGCCGACCTCGCATGATCATGATCGGCACATGGGCCAGTCGAAACTCACGAACCTGGCGGAAGCGTGATTCGCGCGATTGCTGATCAGTGGCCCCTGCCGAAGGCGTCGACCAGGCCCCAGCGACCGGGAATGTCCAGTAGTTCGAGCCGGCCGATGCCTTTCGGCAGGTGCGGACGGACGATCAGGTGTTCGCCTCTGGGTTCCAGGCCCAGCATGGTGCGGACGAACATCAGGACCGCCCCGGCGGACCAGGAGTGCGGGCTGCAGGCGGCCGGGAACTGCACCGGGTACTTGGTGAGCGCACGGTCGTAGCCGGCGAAGGCGCCGGGCAGCCGGCCGTCGAAGAACTGTGCGGCTTCGATCATCGCTCCGGCGATCGTCGCCGCCTCCTCGTCGAAGCCGTACCGGCGCAGCCCGAGTGCTGCCAACGAATTGTCGAACGGCCAGATCGTGCCGGTGTGGTAGCCGACCGGGCTGTACCGGCCCTCGCCCTCGGCGAGCGTACGGATGCCCCAGCCGGAGAAGAGCCGTCGGCCGAGCAGATGCTTGGCGACGTGCCGCGCCTTGTCGCGCTCGACGATGCCGCTCCACAGCAGGTGTCCCATGTTCGAGGTACAAGCGTCGATCAGGTTCCCGTCCGCGTCCATCCCGAGCGCGAAGTAGTTTCCGTCGGCGAGCCAGAAGTCGCGGTTGAACCGGCGCTTGAGGTCGGCCGCCTCACGTTCCAGGCGGTCCGCGTACGCCGGGTCGCCCCAGACCTCACGGGCCAGTCGGGCGCCCCGCCGTTTGGCGTCGTACACGTAGCCCTGCAGCTCGCAGGTGGCCCGGGGGCCGACCGGTAGCCGGCCGTCGCGGTACGAGATGCCGTCAGCGGAGTCCCTCCAGCACTGGTTCTCCACGCCCAGCCGGTTGTTCCGCCTGGCGAACCACAGGTACCCGTTGTCCATGATGTCGCCGTACTCGTCGATCCAGTCCAGCGCGAGCCGAGCGTGGAACTCGAGCTCCCGGACGATGGTGATGTCCCCGGTCCACCGGAAGTACACCTCGAGCAGGACGACGAACAACGGTGTCGTGTCCGCCCCGCCGTAGTACGGGCAGGCGGCGATCTCCTCGTAGCCGGAACGCTCGCCGTAGCGGAACGTCTGCAGGATCTTGCCGGGCTCCGACTCGCTGAAGTCGTCGAGGCGGCCGCCCTGCCCGTCAACGAGGAAGTGCAGAACGGCGGGAACGATGTGCGGCACGAACGGAACCGCCTGCAGGCAGGTGATGATGGAGTCCCGGCCGAACTGGGCCATCAGCCAGGGCAGCCCGGCCGCCAGCAGATACTCGCCCCGGGCGTTGCCGGGGTAACGCAGCGCGGCCAGGTCGATCAGGCTACGCCGGTACGCCTGGTCCAAGGCGGCCGATTCACAGGTCAGCGTCGGTGCGATGGCCAGAAACTCATCTAGCCGTTCACCCATCTCCACCTTGGCGGGTGAGTCGTAGGTGGGCACCACCTCGCGGAAGTCGGGCGCACCGGCACCTCTGGCCCAGGACAACACCTGGAAGGTGGTGCGCCAGGCGTCGTGCGGCGCGATCCGCACGTTGAAGCTCATGCCGTGGTCGTCCACCTCACCGGCAGCGCTGCTGGAGACCACGACCTCCCGGACCTGGTTGTCCCGGTGATAGAGCAGTCGCAGCGTACCCCCTTCCACGGCGATGGATAGTTTGCCCTTCTTCTGCACGTCGGCGATCTCGGTGAGGTCGGCGAAGTCGGTGCCAATGTCGAGCCGGATCTGCAGGTCGACCGGCACTGTCTGGTGGTTGAGCACAGTCAACTGCTCCAGGAGCAACCTGCCACCGATCGATCGCTGCCGGATGATGGAAAGATTCGCGTCGACATAGTGGGTAGGCTCACCGGGGACGAGGAAGTAGCGCGATTCGAAGTACTGCAGATCGTCGATCGACAGCGCGGTCAGCTGTTCTCCGTTGACCGTCAGGTTCCAGGTGGAGATCAGCCGCATTTCGGTGGCGAACAGGCCGGTGGGCAGTTCGCTCGACGGCATGATGTCCCCGCGGGCATCACTGATCATGAACATGTCGCCGTCGAGGATGTTGGTGTAGCTGAGGCTCCTCACCGGGCTGCCTTCCACCCCGACGCGAGCTGCCGGGGGTGGCGCGCGCCCACGGTGTCCGGCAACAACCACTCGAACGCCGGGATCAGCGCGAAGTCCTTCTCGATGGTTGCCGCGAATCGGAAGAAGGCCGGGAACATTCGTTCCTCGCCGTTTACGATCCGCTCGATCAGCACCCGGTCGATCACGATGACGCAGTCCGCGTCGGCATCGGACTGCTCGCCTCGCGCATGGCCGCCGGCCATCGTCACCAGCCAATGCTCGACCTGGTCACCGTCGTGGATGTCGAACCGTAGAGTGCCACTCACCATTGGGGGAAACTGCCGCGCGCCGGGTCCGTCCAGCTCGGTGAAGAAGGTTCGCACTGACACCGACATCGGTCACCTCCATGGTCGTCCCGCTGAGAGTCTCCCCACCTGGCCACTCTCCCGCGGGTCCCGGGCAGACGATCACCCGATGGAGTGCCTCCGCAGTGACCGGCAGCGACGGGGCCGGTGCCGGTGCAGTAGCCGTCCGGTTCACACCGACAACGGGCACTATTGACAAATATCGATTTCTGTGCCAGCCTCAGATCAGGACGGCTTCGGGAGCCGACAGCCGCGCGGGGAGCAGGGCAACTCTCCGCTGGATCGCGACGCACGGCAATCGTCACGCGTCCGCTCGGACGAATCGTCCAGCATTCCCACTCGCGTCCTCGCATCGGCGCGAACCAACCGACGTTGGAGTCCGCACATGTTCGCACTCAATACCGCACGCCGACCTCTGGGGCTCTATTCCCTGGTCGTCGCAGTCGTCGCAGCGTTGCTACTCACCACCGCACTGGCCAACGTGGCCTCCGCGCACGGATCCGTGGTCGGCCCCGCGTCCCGCAACTACAGCTGCCTGGACCGCTGGGGCGGGAACCACATGGCCCCGCAGATGGCCACCGAGGACCCGATGTGCTACCAGGCATGGCAGGCCAACGCCGGCGCCATGTGGAACTGGAACGGTCTCTACCGCGAGGGCGTCGGCGGCAACCACCAGGGAGCGATCCCGAACGGCCAGCTCTGCAGCGGCGGACGCACCGAAGGCGGTCGCTACAACGCGATGGACACCATCGGCAACTGGCACGCCACGTCGATCAACAACTCGTTCAGCCTCCGGCTGTTCGACCAGGCCAGCCACGGTGCCGACTACATCCGGGTATACGTGACCCGCCAGGGCTTCAACCCGGTCACCCAGGCACTCGGCTGGAACAACCTGGAGCTCGTCGCCCAGATCGGCAACACCCCGGCGTCGCGGTGGCAGAGCGTGCCCAGCGGGGTGCAGATCGACATTCCGGTCAGCGCCCCGGGGCGCACCGGCCGGCACATGGTCTACACCATCTGGCAGGCCAGCCACATGGACCAGTCCTACTACTTCTGCAGCGACGTGAACTTCGGCGGCAGCAACCCGCCGCCGACCACCGCCCCACCGACCACGCCGCCGCCGACCACCGCCCCGCCGACGACCCCGCCGACGCCCGGCTCGGCCGGCTGCACCGCGTCGTACACGGTCGCCTCGACCTGGTCCGGCGGCTTCCAGGGCGACGTACGGGTGACCGCCGGCTCGTCGGCGATCAGTGGCTGGACGGTGACGCTGAACTACCCCAGTGGGCAGACAGTGCAGCAGGCGTGGAACGCCACCGTCTCGGCCAGCGGCTCGACGGTGACCGCCCGCAACGTCAGCTACAACGGCAACCTCGGAGCCGGAGCCAGCACCAACTTCGGCTTCATCGGCTCATCGTCCGGCGGCACACCGTCGGTGACCTGCCGCGCCACCTGAGGCGTACCGGGTCAGCACGCCTTCCGGGGCGGTGTCGCGGTTCGCGGCACCGCCCCGGTTGTCATGCCGGGCCGAAATCAGATCGATGGCCATCGTGGGTAATTGACCGTCTTACACATCCGAAACAGGCGGTAACACGGATATTATTGTCAGCCATTGCCCACGTGGTTACAGTCGTACCTTCTCGGGGCCAGGAAGCGCAGGTCACGGCCGGTCAGCCGGATCAGCCATGCTGTCCGAAGTGGATCAATGGTGCCGGGAAACCGGAACCGCAGAGAGGATCCGCCCATGTCAGGAGTCGTCCGCGCCGCCATCGTCCAGACCGCCTGGACCGGCGACAAGGAATCCATGATCAAAGCGCACGAGGAGTACGTCCGGCAGGCCGCCGCCCAGGGCGCCAAGGTGATCTGCTTTCAGGAGCTGTTCTACGGGCCGTACTTCTGCCAGGTGCAGGAGAGCGAGTACTACGCGTACGCCGAATCGATCCCCGGGCCGATCACCGAACGGTTCGCCGCCCTCGCGGCCGAGCACGGCATGGTGATGGTGCTGCCGATGTACGAGCGCGAGCAGGCCGGCCTGCTCTACAACACCGCCGCCGTGATCGACGCCGACGGCAGCTACCTGGGCAAGTTCCGCAAGACCCACATCCCCAACGTCAAGGGCTTCTGGGAGAAGTTCTACTTCCGCCCCGGCAACCTCGGCTACCCGGTCTTCGACACCGCCGTCGGTCGGATCGGCGTCTACATCTGCTACGACCGGCACTTCCCGGAAGGCTGGCGGGCGCTGGGCCTGGCCGGCGCGCAGATCGTGTTCAACCCGTCGGCGACCAGCCGCAGCCTCTCGTCGTACCTGTGGAAGCTGGAGCAGCCGGCGGCGGCGGTGGCCAACGAGTACTTCATCGCCGCGATCAACCGGGTCGGCGTCGAGGCCGATTACGGCGACAACGACTTCTACGGCACCTCCTACTTCGTCGACCCGGAAGGCAAGTTCGTCGGCGACACCGGGGACCCGTACCAGCCGGAGTTGATCGTCCGGGACCTCGACCTCGGCCTGATCGAGACGGTCCGCAACCGCTGGGCCTTCTACCGCGACCGCCGCCCGGACGCCTACGGCGACCTGGTCCAACCCTGAGCCGGCGGAGGAAGCCATGAGTCTGCTGATCACCGGCGGCACCGTGATCGGACCCACCGGACCGTACGCCGCCGACGTGCTCGTCGACGGCGAGACGATCACCGCGCTGCACTCCCCCGGCACCGGGCCGGCCGACAGCGTCGACGTCCTCGACGCCAGTGGCAAGTACGTCATCCCCGGCGGCGTCGACGTCCACACCCACATGGAGCTCCCGTTCGGTGGCACCAACGCGAGTGACACCTTCGACACCGGCACCCGGGCCGCCGCACACGGCGGCACCACCACGATCATCGATTTCGCGGTGCAGCGTGCCGGTGAGGTGGTCGGCGACGGGCTGGCCGCCTGGCACGCGAAGGCCGAGGGCAACTGCCACGTCGACTACGGCTTCCACATGATCATCGGCGGGGTGGACGACGAATCGCTCAAGGCGATGGACTCGCTGGTCGCCACCGAGGGCATCACCAGCTTCAAGCTGTTCATGGCGTACCCGGGGGTGTTCTACAGCGACGACGGCCAGATCCTGCGGGCCATGCAGAAGGCCCGCGACAACGGCGCCACCATCATGATGCACGCCGAGAACGGCATCGCCATCGACGTGCTCATCGGCCAGGCCCTGGCCCGGGGCGAGACCGACCCGGTCCACCACGGACTGACCCGCCCGGCCGCGTTGGAGGCCGAAGCGACCAGCCGGGCCATCGCGCTGGCCGGGGTCGCCGCCGACTGCCCGCTCTACATCGTGCACCTGTCCGCCAGCGAAGCCCTCGCCGCCGTCGCCGCCGCCCGCGACACCGGCCGCAACGTCTTCGCCGAGACCTGCCCGCAGTACCTCTACCTCACCCTGGAGGACCAGCTCGGCGCGCCCGGCTTCGAGGGCGCGAAATGGGTCTGCTCCACTCCGCTGCGCAGCAGGCACGAACCCCACCGCGCCGACCTGTGGCGGGGGCTGCGCACCAACGACCTGGCGGTGGTCTCCACCGACCACTGCCCGTTCTGCTTCAAGGACCAGAAGGAACTCGGCCTCGGCGACTTCTCCAAGATCCCCAATGGGATCGGCGGCGTCGAACACCGGGTCGACCTGGTCTACCAGGGCGTCGTCGACGGCAAACTGTCCCTGGCCCGCTGGGTGGAGACGATCGCCACCACGCCGGCCCGGATGTTCGGCCTCTACCCGCGCAAGGGCGTCATCGCCCCCGGCTCCGACGCCGACATCGTCGTCTACGACCCGGCCGGCCGGACCACCATCTCGGCGGCCACCCACCACATGAACATGGACCACTCGGCGTACGAAGGGTTCGAGATCACCGGCAAGGTCGACACCGTGCTGTCGCGCGGCACCGTCCTGGTCAGCGGCGACGGGGCCTACCACGGCCGCGCCGGCCACGGCCGCTACCTGCGCCGCGGCCTGTCGGACTACCTGCTGTGAAGGAGGCGAGCATGGACTTCGGCGTCGTGTTCCAGTGTGACCCGCCCGGCCGGGAGCTGGTGTCGCTGGCCCAACGGGCCGAGCAGGCCGGCTTCAGCCACGTGTGGACGTTCGACTCGCACGTGCTGTGGCAGGAGCCGTTCGTCATCTACAGCCAGATCCTCGCCGCCACCTCGTCAGTGACGGTGGGGCCGATGGTGACCAACCCGAGCACCCGGGACTGGACCGTCACCGCGTCGACGTTCGCCACCCTCAACGAGATGTACGGCAACCGTACGGTCTGCGGCATCGGCCGGGGCGACTCAGCGGTACGGGTCCTCGGTGCCCGCCCCACCACCCTCGCCGAGCTGCGCGAATGCGTCACCGTCATCCGCGACCTGGCCGCCGGGCGGACCGTGCGCTACCGCGACCGCGACATCACCCTGCCGTGGGTCAGTGACGGGGCGCTGGAGGTCTGGGTCGCCGCGTACGGGCCGAAGGCACTCGCCCTGGCCGGCGAGGTCGGCGACGGCTACATCCTGCAACTCGCCGACCCGGACATCGCCGCCTGGATGATCGGTGCGGTCCGGGCGGCGGCCGAACGTGCCGGCCGCGACCCGGACGCGGTCACCTTCTGCGTCGCCGCCCCCGCCTACGTCGGCGACGACCTGGCCCACCAGCGGGAGCAGACCCGCTGGTTCGGCGGCATGGTCGGCAACCACATCGCCGACATCGTCGCCCGCTACGGCGGTGACGGCGGCGGCGTGCCAAAGGTGCTCACCGACTACATCGCCGGCCGCCAAGGCTACGACTACGCCGAACACGGCCGGGCCGGCAACACCCACACCGACTTCGTGCCCGACGAGATCATCGACCGGTTCTGCCTGCTCGGCCCGGTCGACGAACACCTGCGGCGCCTCGCCGAGCTGCGCGAACTCGGCGTCGACCAGTTCGCCGTCTACCTGCAACACGACGCCAAGCAGGAAACCCTGGCCGCGTACGGCGAGCAGATCATCCCCGCGTACCGCCGGGTGGTCGCGTCTTGACCAGCGGCCCGACCAGCAGCTGGGCGCGGCGGGCCGGCGTCGCCGGGGCCGCGCTGGGTGCGCTCGCCCTCGCCGCCGCAATCTGGGAAGGCTACAAACTGGTCGGCGACCCGGACGGCACCGACCTGTTCGGCGTACCGCTGCTGCCGCGCGCCGACGACGCCGCCATGCCGCACCTGGCCGACGTGGTCGCCGGCCTCGGCGCGGTCGACGTCGCCGCCGGCCAGCCGGTGTGGCGGGTGGTGGTCGACGCCTGCCTGTTCACCCTCGGGGTGACCGGCGTCGGGTTCACCGCCGGCACCCTGGTCGGGCTGATCCTGGCGGTCGCGATGCAGCGGCTGCGGATCGTCGAACGGGGACTCCTGCCGTACGTGGTGCTGTCGCAGACCGTGCCGCTGGTCGCCCTGGCCCCGGTGATCGCCGGCTGGGGCGGGCGGCTGTCGATCGGCGCCTACCCGTGGCAGCCGTGGATGTCGGTCGCGGTGATCGCCGCGTACCTGGCGTTCTTCCCGGTCGCCGTCGGCATGCTGCGCGGCCTGCAGTCGCCGCCGGCCGCCGGAGTGGAGCTGATGCGCAGCTACGCCGCCGGCTGGTGGCGCACCCTGTGGAAGCTGCGCGCCCCGGCCGCGCTGCCGTACCTGTTTCCGGCGCTGCGGCTCGCCGGGGCCGCCGCCGTGGTCGGCGCGGTCGTCGGGGAGATCTCCACCGGCACCCGGGGCGGCATCGGCCGGCTGATCCTGGAGTACTCCCGGCAGGCGACCAGCGCCCCGGCGAAGGTGTACGCGGCGATCCTCGGTGCCGCCGCGCTCGGCCTGGTCGTCGCCGCCACGGTGACCCTGCTGGAGCTGGGACTGACCCGCCACCAGCGGCGGGTGGCGGTGACCGGATGAGCACCGAGCACGCGATAGCTCTCAGCGGCGTCGACAAGGTCTTCAACGTCGGCCGGGCCGACGCGGTCACCGCGCTGACCGGGGTGGAGCTGATCGTCGGGCGGGGCGAGTTCGTGTCGCTGATCGGGCCGTCCGGCTGCGGCAAGAGCACCCTGCTGCGGCTGATCGCCGACCTGATCACCCCGACCGCCGGCACGGTCACCGTCAACGGCAAGGCCGCCCGGCAGGCCAGACTCGACCAGGAGTACGGCATCGCCTTCCAGCAGGCCGGCCTCTTCGACTGGCGGACGGTGCGGCGCAACGTCGAGCTGCCGCTGGAGCTGCGCGGGGTGCGGCGCGCGCAGCGCCGGGATCGGGTCGACGAGATGCTGGCCCTGGTCGGGCTGGCCGACTTCGCCGGGCACTACCCGGCCCAGCTGTCCGGCGGCATGCAGCAGCGGGTGGCGATCGCGCGGGCGCTCGCCGTACACCCGCCGTTGCTGTTGATGGACGAACCGTTCGGGGCCCTCGACGAGATGACCCGCGAACGCCTGCAGGACGAACTGCTCGGCATCTGCGCGCGCACCGCGACCAGCACCGTCTTCGTCACCCATTCGATCTCCGAGGCGGTGTACCTGTCCGACCGGGTGGTGGTGATGTCGGCCCGGCCGGGTCGGATCACCGCCGTCGTCGACGTCGACCTCGGCGAGCGTACGGAGCAGACCCGGCAGTCGGCGGAGTTCTTCGCCGCCGTCACCGAGGTCCGCCGGGCGCTGCGCGGCACCGCCGAGCCCGGCGTGCAACTGGCGGCAGCCGAACCGGCGGTGCAGTGAGAGCGCTGCGGGCGGCCGGGCCGCCGGTCGCCGTCGGGCTCGTCGGGCTGGCGCTGTGGGAAGCGACGGTACGGCTGGGCCGGGTCGCCCCGTACGTGTTGCCGTCGCCGTCGGCGATCGCCGAACAGTTCTGGGCCAGCCGTACGGTGGTGCTGAGCGCCGGGCTGGCCAGCGGCACCAACGCGCTGATCGGGCTGCTGGCCGGGGCGGCCCTCGGGGTGCTGGTGGCGTTGGCGGTAAGCCGGCTGCGGCTGCTCAGCGAAGTGTCGGTGCCGCTGGCGGCGCTGGTCAACGCGCTGCCGATCATCGCGCTCGCCCCGGTGCTCAACAACATGTTCGATGCGGCCAGCAGTGTGCCCCGGCGGATCGTGGTCGGCCTGGTCGCGTTCTTCCCGGTCTTCGTCAACACGCTGCGCGGGCTGCGTCAGGTACAGCCGATCCACCGGGAGCTGATGGCCAGCTACGCCGCCGGCGGCTGGACCTTCGCCCGACTGGTGCGGCTGCCCGGCGCGCTGCCGTTCGTCTTCACCGGGCTGCGCCAGGCGTCGTCGCTGGCGGTGATCGCGGCCGTGGTCGCCGAGTACTTCGGTGGGCTGCAGGACGGGCTGGGGGCGCGGATCACCTCGGCGGCCTCACTCACCGCGTACCCCCGGGCCTGGGCGTTCGTCGTCGGCGCCTGCCTGCTCGGCCTGGTCTTCTACCTGGCGACCCTGCTGCTGGAACGCCTCGCGATGCCCTGGCGCACCGGCCAGACCCCGTGACCTCCGCTTCCCCTGGCGCTCCCGTCCCGCGCCGCAGTCCCCCGCTCCATCATCGCGACCAGGAGGAACGACGAAGATGAGAAGACGGTTGGCCGCCGCGGCGGCGTTGACGGGTGCCGCGCTGCTGATCAGCGCCTGCGGTACGGCGGACGAGGAACCGGAGGCTGGTGGCGGTGCCACCGACGGCACCACCACGGTGAAGGTCCAGTTGCAGTGGTTCTTCCAGGCCCAGTTCGCCGGCTACATCGCCGCCGTCGAGAAGGGCTTCTACGCGGAGGAAGGGCTCGACGTCGAGCTGCTCGAAGGCGGGGTGGACATCGTCCCGCAGACGGTGCTCGCCCAGGGGCAGGCCGACTATGCGATCGCCTGGGTGCCGAAGGCGCTCGCGTCGCGGGAGCAGGGTGCCGAGATCACCGACGTGGGGCAGATCTTCGCCCGTTCCGGCACCTACCAGGTGGCGTTCGCCGACTCCGGCATCAGCGGGCCGGCGGACCTGCGCGGCAAGAAGGTCGGCAACTGGGGCTTCGGCAACGAGTTCGAGCTGTTCGCCGCGATGACCCAGGCCGGGCTGGACCCGGGGTCCGATGTGACCCTGGTGCAGCAGCAGTTCGACATGCAGGCGCTGCTGCGCGGCGACATCGACGCCGCCCAGGCGATGAGCTACAACGAGTACGCGCAGCTGCTGGAGGCGGAGAACCCGGACACCGGTGAGCTGTACACGCCGGAGGACTTCACGGTGCTCGACTGGAACGAGGTCGGGACGGCGATGCTGCAGGACGCCATCTGGGCCGACACCACCAAGCTCGACGACCCGGCGTACCAGGAGCAGACCGTCAAGTTCCTCACCGGCACCATCAAGGGCTGGGCGTACTGCCGGGACAACCCGGAGGAGTGCCGGGACCTGTCCGTCGCGGCCGGGTCGACGTTGGGCGCCAGCCATCAGCTGTGGCAGGTCAACGAGGTCAACAAGCTGATCTGGCCGTCGACCGGCGGGATCGGGCTGATCGACGAGGCGGACTGGGCGCGTACGGTCGAGTTGTCGCTGGCCACGAAGAACCAGGACGGCCAGACGGTGCTGACCGCCGAGCCGGAGGGGTTGGCCTACACCAACGACTACATCACCGAGGCGCTCGAAGCTGCGGAGGCGGACGGTGTCGACGTCACCGGCTCCGGTTTCACCCCGCTGACCGTCACCCTCAACCCCGGCGGCGCCTGAGCCAGGGTCGGTCGGCAACCGCGCTGTTCTCCATGATCAGATGACGAAAAACCGGAACGGCACCGGCGTGTCGCCCGGTTTTTCGTCATCTGATCTTCATGTCGCACGTGGACGGGACCGCGTGGTGGTCAGAATCGGCCGGTGATCTTGGCTTTGGCGATGTCGGAGCCGGCCTTGGCGGCTTTGACGTACCAGAGCCGGGCCAGTTGCTCGTCGCCTCGGCGTCCGTACATCGCGCCGAGGTTGTGCATCGCGTCGGCGTCGCCGGTCCTGGCCGCGCGCAGGAACCAATGCTCGGCCTGACCGTGATCGGCCCGCAGTTCCAGCAAGCGTCCAAGGTTGGACATGGCGCGGGGATGGTCGTGGTCGGCGGCCTGTCGGTACCAGTGTTCGGCCTCGGTCAGCTCGTCACGTTGCTCGAGCAGCGAGGCCAGGTTCGTCATACCCAGGACGTGCCCGGCGCGTGCGGCACGTGCGTAGAGCTCTTCGGCTTCGGCATAGCGTTGCTGGCGTTCGCGGAAGACGCCGAATTCGCAGCAGGCGTTGACGCTGCCCGCGTCGACCGCCTTGCCCAGCCACGCCTCCGCCTCGGTGCCGCCACCGGGTCGCTGGCTGAGCATGAAGCCCAGGCTGTCCATGCCGTCGGGATCGCCGGCGGCAGCCGCGCGCCGCAGCCAGGGTTCCGCCTCCGCCGTCATCGCCGAGCGCGCCAGCCAGGTACCCGCGAGTGCCATCTGGTGCGTGTCACCGGCGACCGCATCGGAGAGCAGGTCCAGGCCCTCACCCGTGAGCATCTGCCGCAGTGCCGGCCAGGCGACGTCGTTCTCCGCGCCCACCGCCCGGATCAGCCAGAACGCCGCGCTTTGTTGATCTCCGCGACGCAGGTGAACGGCCGCGAGGTTGCTCATGGCCTCGGCGAACCCGTCGTCGGCGGCCAGCCGGAACCAGCGTTCGGCCGCGCCGGTCTCGGCCCGATCCAGCAGGATGGCGGCTAGATTGTTCATCGCGCGGTGGCTGCCCTGCTCGGCGGCGGCGCGGTAGCACTCCTCGGCCTCCGCGACCTGTCCGCGCCGCTCCAACCACTCGCCGAGGACACCCCGGCCGTACGCTCCGACCGATGTGGCCGCGTCGCGAAGCCGCCGTTCGGCCTCGTCATCGGGGAGCAGCTCAGCTAGGCGCGCGGCTGCGGTCGACCGCTCGATCGGGTCACCGTCGGCGCTGACCGCCCGGTCGTACCACGGCTCGGCGTCGTCCACGTTGTGCATTCGGCAGAAGTCGCCGATGGCGCGCAACACGGCTGGATCGCGGCACTCGGCAGCGGCCTCCCGCCACCGGAGGCTGTCGTCGGGACGGTTGCGTCGCGCGCAGACAACCGACCAGAGGAACATTCCCAGCGGGTCCCCCGCCTCGGCCGCCCGTCGCCACCAGTGCCTGGTTTTCCGGTCGTGCACCGGTCCGCTGCGCGGCAACAGGTGGGTGCGCAGGTTGCCGTGACGGCCTGCGGCGATGTCGACCCGCACCATCCCCAGACTCACCATCGCGGTGGCCTGCCCGGCTTCGGCGGCCCGCTCGAGCCAACTCTTCGCGCCATGCAGATCGCCCTCCTGGGCGAGCCGCGCGCCCAGGTGAGTCATCCCGACGAGGTCGCCAGCGGCGGCGGCGTTGCGCAGCCACTGCTGGGCTTCGGACCGCCGACCCCGTACCAACAGCCACTGCGCCAGCTCCACCATCGCGGCGGAATCGTCCAGCGCCGCCCGCTCCCGGAGGCTGGCCTCCAGGTTCATCGTCGGCCTCCTCGGGTCGCTGTCGCGCGGGCACCAACGCCGACAGGTAGGGACGTGCGCTTGGACATAGCAGCCTCCGCTGGATGCGACACACGATGAAGGTAGCGGATTGTTCAACAATCCTGCAATACTAGATCGATGGTTGCTCGTGTCCTGCGTGACCGGATCGTTGAACGATCCGACTGTTTGTATCCTCCAGTCGTGGCAGCTGCGATGCGTGAAGACTGGGTCGCCCGACTGACCGACGACCGCACCCGCCTCGACCTCGGCGGCTACGGCGAACGGGTTGCGGACGTCCTTCGTGAACGGATCACCGAGGGCGTCTTCCCGCCCGGTGTCCGGCTGAGCGAGAACGCCCTGTGCGAGGCACTAGGGGTGTCCCGCAACACCCTGCGGGAAGCGTTCCGGCTGCTGTCGCACGAGGGCCTGCTCACGCACGAGTTCAACCGCGGCGTCTTCATCCGGGAACTGACCGCCGCCGACGTCCGGGATCTCTACGCGTTCCGCCGGATCATCGAGGGTGCCGCGGTCCTCGCCGCCGCCGACGCGCCACCCGGCGCGCTGGACCGCGTCGGCGAGGCGGTCGAGGCGGCCGAGGTCGCCGCCGCCGCCGGTGACTGGGCGAAGGTGGGTACGGCGAACATGCGGTTCCACCAGGCCATCGCCGACCTGGCCGGCAACAGCCGCCTCAGTCAGACCGCGCGTCGCCTGCTGGCCGAGCTACGCCTGGTGTTTCTGGTGGTCCCCGCCGTACAGGCGTTCCACCAGCCCTACATCCGAGACAACCGGCAGATCCACCAGCTACTCGTCACTGGCGAGTTCGTCGAGGCCCATCGGGTCCTGACCGCCTACCTCGACGCCGCCGAACGCCAACTCCTGGACGCCTTCCCGCCACAGCGGACCGGCGGCGCTCCCTCGGCCGGCACCGGCCGCGCGGCCCCTACCAACGCGCCGCGATGAACGTCGTCCTGTGGGTGCTGCAGTGGACACTCGGTGCGGTGATGCTGTCGTCCTTCCTGAGCATGCCCTATCTGCTGCGCCAGGGTCACGCCCGCCAGCCGATCGGTGCGGCCGCGATGGCGACGCTCGGGTTGTGCTGCGGCATCGGAGTCGTGCTGCCCTGGCTGACCAGCCAGGCGCGGATCGTAACCACGGTCGCCGCCACGGCGATCGGCGTGGTCACCGTGTTCGACAGCCTCACCAACCGGCTGGACGCGGCAGACGCCACCTTCAACACAGTGGTCCTGGTGATGGCGGTGACCGTCGCGGCTGGCCGGTTGCACGACCTGAGCCCCGACACCGGCCCGATGCCCCTCGGATGGGGCTTCCTCCTCGGTGGGACCGCCCTTGTAGTGTTCGCCATCTGGGGCGCCCGGTACGCCATCTCCCCGACGACGCGCTGGACGCAGGCCTTCACCGGACTCGCCGGCGTACTGGCCGGCCTCATTGCGTTCGCCGGCCTCAGCACCTTCTCCGGCCCCTGATCGGGACGACCGATCGTCGATCCTGCACGCCTACCCCCATGATCATCTGACGAAAAACCGGGATGGCGCCGGCGTGTCGCCCGGTTTTTCGTCAGATGATCTTCTAAACGATCTTGGGCTGGCCTGATTGCTGAGGCGGCGCCAGCAGGTCCTCCCAGCCGATCCCGGTGTGCAGCACGTACAGAATACCTTGCTGGCGGGGTCGGTCGGGCCGGTCGTGGTCCTGGTGATCGATGTGGCCGGCGCGGCAATAGCGGCTCGATCAACTCCCACGGCCCCGGCGTTGTTCCTCTATGCCTGATTTGATCACGGTTTGTTAGATGCGGTAGACGGCGAAGG